>NZ_CP118955.1:1972500-2245000 GCF_029023785.1 Enterococcus faecium
ACGGCGTGGACTACCAGGGTATCTAATCCTGTTTGCTCCCCACGCTTTCGAGCCTCAGCGTCAGTTACAGACCAGAGAGCCGCCTTCGCCACTGGTGTTCCTCCATATATCTACGCATTTCACCGCTACACATGGAATTCCACTCTCCTCTTCTGCACTCAAGTCTCCCAGTTTCCAATGACCCTCCCCGGTTGAGCCGGGGGCTTTCACATCAGACTTAAGAAACCGCCTGCGCTCGCTTTACGCCCAATAAATCCGGACAACGCTTGCCACCTACGTATTACCGCGGCTGCTGGCACGTAGTTAGCCGTGGCTTTCTGGTTAGATACCGTCAAGGGATGAACAGTTACTCTCATCCTTGTTCTTCTCTAACAACAGAGTTTTACGATCCGAAAACCTTCTTCACTCACGCGGCGTTGCTCGGTCAGACTTTCGTCCATTGCCGAAGATTCCCTACTGCTGCCTCCCGTAGGAGTTTGGGCCGTGTCTCAGTCCCAATGTGGCCGATCACCCTCTCAGGTCGGCTATGCATCGTGGCCTTGGTGAGCCGTTACCTCACCAACTAGCTAATGCACCGCGGGTCCATCCATCAGCGACACCCGAAAGCGCCTTTCAAATCAAAACCATGCGGTTTCGATTGTTATACGGTATTAGCACCTGTTTCCAAGTGTTATCCCCTTCTGATGGGCAGGTTACCCACGTGTTACTCACCCGTTCGCCACTCCTCTTTTTCCGGTGGAGCAAGCTCCGGTGGAAAAAGAAGCGTTCGACTTGCATGTATTAGGCACGCCGCCAGCGTTCGTCCTGAGCCAGGATCAAACTCTCATAAAAAGTTCGAACAATCTTGCGATTGTTAAGCTCAATTTGTTTGCTAGCATATTGCTTGCTTGTTAAAAATGTTTGTTGTCTTGAATTGAATCAAGACGCCCTACACATTTGGTTTGTCTTACTTTGTTCAGTTTTCAAAGGTCTACTTCATCGGGAGTGTTTCCCGATTCGTTTTTGGCTGCCGTAGCAACTTTTATATCATATCAGAGAGACAAGCGATTGTCAACTCTTTTTTAAAAGTTTTTTTCGATTTCGTTTTTCGAAATCTTTCAGCAACTCATTTATCATAACTTATCGTTTGTTATTTGTCAAGAACTTTTTTGAAGTTTTTTTCGATAGAATCAAGCTTCGCAAGTGGTTCTTTTTTAACGACTCAGTTATCTTATCATGTCGTTAGTAACATGTCAATAACTATTTTTTAAATTTTTTAGAAATGTGATATAACATCCACTTCAGAATCAACGCTGTTAAATTTATCATGTATTTCTTCCTTGGTCAACTATAAATTAAGCATTACTTTGTGAAATGATTTTTCGATCAATTATTATTATTCGTTATACAACCGTTTTCAACATATTTTGAAAATAAAATGCACTAAAAAACTATCTTTAGCAGAACATTTCATTGTATTTTTTGGACCAAACAATAAAAAAAGAAGTTTGAAAAAAATTCAAACTTCTTTGTTCGCTTAATCTGTATTTTAGAAGAAAGGCACTCCCTCTACTTCGTAAGTTCCAAGAACAGAGCGCATTTGACCTGGTTCTTCCCAAATATATCCTTCGCCTAATTCTTCTCTTTGATTCTTTTGTTCAGTTTCAAAGACAAACAACGGAACATTTTCCTCTTTAATATGTGTATTTGTCAATTCCATCAAACTAATCTTGCTAACATCGATATGAACTATTTCTTTTAAGAAATTAAGTATATTCGCTAAACCAGTCTTTCCTTCAGAAAGTTCCGCTAACGCAAATTCCAACTTGTCATCAATTGAATGGACCAAAAATTTTTTAGTACCATCCTCCAAATGCAACATAATTGTACCAGCAACTCTTTTGCTTGCCAAAATTTCCACCTCGATCAACTTGTTCTATGGCTTACATAAAAATTCTAGCACATTTTCAGAAAAAATACACTTTTTATTTCTTATTTTCTTTCCGTTCTAGTTCAGATAATGCTTCTTCTATCCAAATAGGTAACTGCTCCGCAATAGTGGTAAATCCGATCTTACGATTTTTATTCGTGAAATACCTTTTTCTGCGATATGGAACAGCTGGATTTGTTTTTTCTAACGTTCTTAAAGATAAACTGATTTTTTTGGAATATTCATCAATGTCGATGATCTGAACTGTTACTGGCTGTCCGACTTTTAACAATGAATGGATATTTTTCGTATAACCGGATTGTACTTCTGAAACATGAATAAGTCCTTGCGTCTCGTTATCAAGAGAAACGAATGCGCCATAAGGCTGTATCCCTGTCACTTTTCCTTCAATTATTTGTCCAATTTTATAAGTCATCTACTTCCCTCTCTTCGCATTTATCATTATACTGTAAATAGCTCAAAAAAAGAAGCGACGAAAATGACTGGAGGTCTTAAGATGATCGAATTTGATAAACAGATTTCAAGAAAAGATACAGAAAGTGTAAAATGGGACGCAATTGCTGAGACATATCAAATGGATGACTTACTTCCTTTGTGGGTAGCAGATATGGACTTCTTGTCTCCCGGTGGGGTAGCTAAAGCGTTTAGTGAATACATCAAACATGGAATCTTTGGTTATGCCACTCTGTCTGATAAACTATATCAGGCTATCATTCATTGGGAACGCCAACACCATGCTGTGGAGTTGACGAAAGAAAATATCGTTTTTACAAGTGGTGTGTTAACTAGTTTAGCTGCAGCAGTACAAACTTTTACAAAACCAGGCGATTCTATTTTGATTCATGACCCAGTTTATCCTCCATTTTCCTCTATTATAGAAACAAATCAACGTCACATCGTTCGAAGCTCTTTGCTAGAAAAAAATAATCATTTCATCATGGACTTGTCTGACATGGAGAAAAAAATCGAAGAAAACAATGTAAAAGCAATGATTTTATGCAATCCTCACAATCCTGGAGGGCGTGTTTGGAGCAAAGAAGAATTGAAACAGTTAAGCGAATTGTGTTTAAAACATCAAGTGATTCTGTTTAGTGACGAGATCCATCAAGATTTAACTTTATTCGATCATACATTTACTTCCATGCTAACGATTGATCCTAATTTAGATGATCTACTAGTTGCTTTTACTTCCGCAACCAAGACTTTCAATCTAGCTGCAATCAAAAATTCAATGGTATTTATCAAAAATCCAGAGATGAAAGCTGATTTTGAAAAACATTTAGTGATGAACCAACAGCACGAAATCAACACTTTTGGACTGATTGGAACCCAAGCGGCTTATGAGACGGGTGGAGAATGGTTAAGCCAACTGATTCCTTATCTAGAAAAAAATGTTCAAACAGTTAATCAGTTTTTTGAACAGTATCTTCCGAAAGTGAGAATAATGAACCCTGAAGGAACTTACTTAATGTGGTTAGATTTTACCGCCTATATTTCAGACGACCAAGAATTGGAGAACACTCTTGTTCGGAAAGGAAAAGTCGTATTAAATCCTGGCATCACGTTTGGTCCTTCCGGTCATGGGCATATGCGCTTGAATATTGCTTGTCCAGAAGAAACTTTACTGGAAGGACTTAATCGAATCAAGTATGCTTTAGAGACAATCGATTAAATCATTTATTCAAAATAAAAGGACGAGACCTTACTAGGTTTCGTCCTTTTTCATAATTACTCCGTACCATACCAAACTATTCTGAAATTTCAATTGTTTCAATCACTACATCATGTACAGGTCGGTCTTGTGGACCACGTTGTACATTTGCGATTTCATCTACTGTGTCCATCCCTTCTAGTACATGTCCAAAGACTGTATGTCGGAAATCTAGCCAAGGAGTTCCGCCACCTTTATACGCTTCAATGATTTCTGATGGGAATCCAGCACCTTCTAGTTGTCCAAGCATATTAGCTGGCACATTTGTGTTATTTACAATAAAGAATTGGCTTCCGTTTGTGTTTGGACCTGAATTTGCCATAGATAAAGCTCCGCGAAGGTTGAACAGTTCACGACTGAATTCATCTTCAAAACTTTCGCCATAAATACTTTCGCCACCCATTCCTGTTCCAGTTGGATCGCCGCCTTGGATCATGAAATCAGGAATAACGCGGTGAAAAATCACGCCATCATAATAACCTTTTTTGGAAAGTTCAATGAAATTTTGAACCGTCTTCGGTGCTAGTTCAGGGAATAATTGAACAGTAATGTCACCACGGTTTGTTTTGATAACAGCTTTTGGTCCTTTTTCACTTTTTAAATCTAGTTGTGGGAATGCCATATTGTTTCCTCCTAATATTTGCATACTTCATAATAATAATAACATAATACCTAACCTCTCGTAAAAATACTAGATTTGTTTTCTTTTATTTTTCATCACTAGATACATTCTATAACTTACCGTTTCGATTTCGAATTCAAACATTTTTGAGAAGCATTCTCAATTAAATTCTGCTATAGTGTGAAAAGGGAGGAATTTTTATGGAAATCTATGACATTACAATCATCGGTGCAGGTCCTGTAGGGATGTTTGCCGCTTTTTACGCAGGAATGCGCCAAGCTAAAACAAAAATCATTGACAGTCTACCTCAACTTGGTGGTCAATTAGCAACTTTGTATCCCGAAAAATATATTTACGATATTCCTGGGTATCCAGCAATAAAAGCAAGTGAATTAATCGATCAATTAGAAAAACAATTAACTACTTTTAACCATACATTCCATTTAAAAGAAGAAGTTCTCTCGCTTACTCGTGAAGACGAAGTTATCGAGATTACTACAAATAAAGGCATCCATTATTCCAAAGCAGTCATTTTAGCTTTAGGAAATGGTTCATTCCAGCCAAGAAAATTGAATTTAGATAATGCTGAATCATTTGAAAACCACGGATTGGATTATTTCGTGAATGATTTGATGAAGTATGCTGGAAAAAAAGTCGCTATTGCTGGAGGTGGTGATTCTGCTATCGATTGGGCGTTGATGTTAGAGCCTATTGCAAGCGAAGTTTACTTGATTCATCGTCGCCAGGAATTTCGTGCGCACGAACATAGTGTATCACGCTTGAAATCTTCATCTGTCAACTTGCTTACTCCCTATCTCATCGATGGATTATCAGGCAATAATGGGGAACTGACAGATATCCGGTTAAAAAAAGTGAAAAGTGACGAGACGATTGATTTGATGATTGATTCTCTGATCGTCAATTATGGATTCTCTTCTAATTTAGAACATCTTTCTTCTTGGGGACTTGATAGTACCAGAAATGCCATTACTGTAAAATCAGATATGTCTACTTCTATTCCAGGCGTTTATGCAGCTGGTGACATCTGTACCTATGAAGGAAAAGTGAAACTGATTGCTACTGGGCTCGGTGAAGCACCTACTGCAGTGAACAACGCTTTACACTATATTAATCCAAAGGAACGAACTCAGCCTGGTCACAGCACAAGCTTATACGATAAAAATCTTCGTCCTAGTTGATTTTTTATATCTCTTTGCATTTCAAGTTAAACCCGAAAGCAGTTTCTTGCATTTTTTTCATGTTCCGTTAACATGAAATAGAGAAAGAAAAAATAAAGGGGGAGCAATAATATGGTCGTCAAAACTGAGACTTTAGAAGAAAAGGCAAGAGAACTATTGAAGGAACGTGGCGTAACTGTAGAAGATATCGCACAACTTGTCATGTTTTTACAAAAAGACTATATTTCTGATTTGACTTTGGCGGATTGTACTGAAAGTGTCAACAGCGTGCTAACAAAGCGTGAAGTACATAACGCCATTATCACTGGAATCCAATTAGATATATTAGCAGAAAAGAAAAAATTGATGAGTCCGTTGCAACATATTATCGAAGATGACGAAGGCCTTTACGGTATCGATGAGATCCTAGCCTTGTCAATCGTGAATGTTTACGGTACGATCGGCTTTACGAATTATGGTTATATCGACAAGGTGAAACCTGGTATTTTAAAAGAACTAAACAGCCACGATGGCGTTCATGTCCATACCTTCTTAGATGATATCGTCGGAGCGATCGCCGCTGCTGCTGCCAGTCGATTAGCACACAAAGAACCAGAAAAAAGAAGTCGCCTTACTCAATAATTCAACAAAAAAAGAAAGAAAACGTCTATTTAGACGAGTTCTTTCTTTTTTGTTTGTTTCAAGCTATTTTTTCCTAAGAAAAGAAAAACAGCAAAAAATAATTCTAATAATACAAAAAATAAGATAAAGCTATGCATGAAAAATTCTTCTGGAAGTACATTGATGATTGGATCAGTAACGGGATCGAATAACCAGTCATCGTTGTTGAAAAACGTTTCATGAAAAAGGATAAAAAAGCGATCAAATCCTATCATCATGAAAAAACCGAAAACAACTGGCAGTAACATGCCGATTTGAAACGGACGAATCAACCGCCAAAGCCGATCATTCTTTTGCAAATATTTGATAAACAAAATACTCGGGATCAAAGTGATGAAAAACACAGCATAATCCACTAAAAACAAAATTTTCACTTCATAAAAGTGATGGGCTCCGCTAGCAGAAACTGGGAAATCTGGCAAGCTGAGGATGGTTTTGAAGGGATTATTGAGATAATTCATTAGGTGATCAAAATTTTTCAGTAACGTCTCTTGATCTAAAGAAGTATAATCCAAAATTTGCAAATGTCCGATATCAAATACGTATAGTGGTCGAAAGTTGATCGTCACACCAACTGCCAGACTGATCAGTGTCAGAAATAGGCTGAACAATCCAGCATATTCCATCCACTGCCATCTCGAATTTTTCATATTAGAAGCTCCATTCATCCAGTGATTGTTTCACATAGGTAGCTGGGATAGGCAACCCAGGTACATCTTCTTCTTTTGTAAAACCTGATAAAACGAGCAAAGTATCTATATTATTGCGTATCCCAGCTTGGATATCTGTTTCATAGTTATCTCCAACCATGATTACTTCTTCTTTTTGCAGCCCTAATACTTCAACGGCTTTATCCATAATGATGGCTTCTGGTTTTCCGATGTAGATCGGCGGCGTTTGGGTTGCTGTCTCTACAAAAGAGATGACTGACCCTGCTCCAGGAAGAAGGCCGCGTTCAGTAGGTATATTCTTATCTGGGTTCGTTCCAATGAAAGTAGCACCTTTTTGAATAGCAAGTGTTGCTTTAACTACTTTTTCATAGGTCAGATAATTATCTAAGCCTACCACTACATAGTCAGGAGTCTCTTCTTCCCATGTAAATCCGGCAGCTAAAATCAAGTCAATCAATCCTGCTTCTCCGATAACATAGACTTTTTTCCCTTTTCCATCTGCTTTCATAAAATCGATTGTTGCCAAAGTAGCTGTGTAGACTGTCTCTGGAGCTACATGAATGTCAAACTCATCTGCTAGACGATTAGCTACTGTTTCTGGTGACTTAGTCGTGTTATTGGTAACAAACAAGAAAGGTAATTTTCTTTTTTGCAATTCTTCCACAAATCGTTTACCGGCCGGTATGGGTTGTGTCCCACGATAAATCGTTCCGTCTAAATCAATTAAATATCCTTTATAGTCCATTCATCCACTACTCTTCCCTTTTTCTGATCGTAAATGCTGTTTTTGTTTTTTCTACTTGTTTAGGTTGTTCTTGTTTTTTTACTTTTTCAGAGGTTTTTGCTGACTCTGTTTTTCGATTTTTAATAACCGGTTTTTTGCGATTAGATGCGACTGGTCCTTTTTTCTCATCGATATACGCACGATTATGGTTTTTTTTCTTTTTTCGGCGCTGAGTTGTCTTTTCTTTTTTACCGCCGATTCTCTCGATGACAAAATACGCACAACCAAAATTGCAATATTCGTAAAGATAGTCTTCCAAGGAATCGATTCGCTGATCTGGATGCGCCCGTCGATTATCCGCTTGGAAAAATCCTTTTAGGCGTAGTTGTTCATAACCCCAATCTCCTACGATATAATCATATCGGGCTAGTACATCACTGTAACGTTCTCCAAGCTTTTCTGCATTAAATCCTTCACGATAATCGGACACAAGCCGATAATGTCTTTCACCTATCAAAAAATTACTGTCATCTAACAGTGTCACTAGCTCGCCTTTGACTTTTTCTGCTTTAGGCTCCTCAACGATTTCTTCCAAAGCAGCTGTCAGTTCTTCGGTGACTGTTGTTTCCTGTTCAGCTGATGATTTTTTCTTAGCAATTTCTGTTTTATGCTCAACGTTCTGCTGTTCATTTTGTTTTGCAGACATGCGTTCACCACCTATCTTTTTTATTATACCTTGTTTTTATTTGATTGGGTAGTGAGCTTTCAAGTAATCTCCTACCACACTTCGGATAAATTCAGGGAACAAAAATTCATTTTTTCCAGCAATCTCAATCGTTGGAAAAAATGGAACAAACATCAAATGATCTACGGTAGTAAAAGTATAATTTTTATTCAGATCGATTGGCTTGTTCTTCCAAAAGACTTGATGGTTAATAGAATCATATGTGATTCCATTATAGACCATCTGCCCAAAAATCTTACCGCGAAATCCCATTCCCTTCATAGGATAGTTACGTAAAAAGTTACGATTTTTTTCTATTTCTAAAACTAAGCGGATCAGATCATTTCCACCCAATGTGACATTTAACAAGTGCATCGGATGCGGCAACGCAGTGTGAAGCTGATCCTGATTGACCCGCCCTTTTGGAATTTCAGTTAAAAACAGACCACTGTTTAATATTGCTGCTTCCGTCTTTCCTCGTTCTTTCACCGCCTCAAAGGCTACTTGGATAAACGAATGCTCATTGAAGATATCTAGACTCAGAGAAAATGGCAAATCTGCTACTTCTTTTTCTTTTAATAATTCATGCCCACGTTCTAGATAACTATTTATTTCTTGTTCATCTTCTGTAAAAGCTGTCATTGTTTCGGTAGGGATGGCTTTGGCTGAATGCTTAAGGATTTTTTTCTCTTCATCGATGGTTAAATGGACTTCACCGACATACTGCCCGTACTTTCCAGCGGCTGCTATTTGGACATCATTGATTACGTGACCTTCTCTGAATAAATGATGGGTGTGCGATCCTAAAATAACATCAATTGCTGGTATTTCTTTTGCAATTTGGAAATCATCCTGAATCCCGAGATGACTCATCAAAACTAAAACATCCACTTGTGAACGTAAATCTTCGACTAATTCTGGCAAAATATCATAAGGATTCCGTATGTCCCAGCCATTCGGATTATAAGTAAGCGGAAATGGAGCAGTAAATGCAATTAGTCCGATTTTCGTCTGGTGTTTCGTTGTAATGATTTTATATGGTTTCGTCCATGCCGGTGGCTGGAGCGTATTTTTATCGAATAAGTTATCCAGGATGATATCAAACTCAGCATGATCGTATAAATGATTCAACTCTTCTTTGGAATTTCCTACGCCTTCATTGTTTCCTATCGTCGCTGCATCATAACCAACTTCATTCATCAGCAAGATATTTTCCTGTCCATTCGTTGCTTCTGACAATGGATGCCAACGATCCACAAAATCACCTAGATCTACTGCAATCGTTGTCGTTTTTTCTTTCTTTTCGTTTTCTCGTTTACGTTGATCCAAAAACCTTCTGATCCTTGGCCAATTTTCTAAATGAGAATGCAGATCATTCGTATGTAAAATCACTATTTTTTCCATGTACCCTCTCGCCTCTCTTTATCTTTATCATACCATAGGCAGCTTTTTCTTCCATTGAAACAAGCTCTATTTCAGAGTTTTTCCTGCCTTGAAGCAAATTGTATAAGTACAATATTCGATAAATCAGTCTGGCTAAAAAATCAGGAACATTCATTTTTACAGTACTATAAAAATAAAAAAAACAGACCCGAAAGTCTGTTGTCGTTTCATTATAATCAGACACATGGCGGAACCTGCTTAGTGCTGCTTCCTTCCAGACCTGACACGCTTCACAAGCCCACCATTGTCCTAGCCTTTCGGCAAAGAATAGTATACCTTATTTTTCATTCGTTGACCAGTCTTTTTTTAATTTCTTTTTTCGCTGGCGGAGCTTTCGGAAAAAGTCAGTCAAAATCATCCCACATTCGTCTTCTAAAATGCCACCTTCTACATATGCTTGGTGGTTAAACCGCTCGTCCTCCAAAAGATTCATCAAGGTACCGGCTGTTCCGCCTTTTGGATCATACGCGCCGAAATAAACTTCTGCTACACGAGACAAAATCATCGCGCCGCTGCACATAGGACAAGGCTCTAAGGTAACAAAAAGTGCAGCATCTTCCAAGCGCCAGCTTCCCACTTTTTCACAGGCTTCCTTGATTGCAAGCATTTCTGCATGTGTAGTAGCATCTTGCGTGGTTTCTCTAAGGTTATATCCTCTTCCAATCACTTTTCCATCCAATACAACCACTGCTCCAATCGGAACTTCATGAAGCATTTCTGCTTTCTTTGCTTCTGCCAATGCAAGGCGCATCCATTTTTCTTTTTCTACTGCATCAAGATTTGTATTTACCAATTACCCTTCCCTGCCTTTGTTTTTTCTTGTTTTACTTTAGCATATGATAAAAAGGCTGTAACTAACTTTTTTTTCTATGGTAAAATAAATACAAGAGGTGAACAAGATGAAAATGGATAAATTACTTGCTCTTTACCCACAAGCACAGAAAAAAAACTCTCCAGCATCAGAAGCGGATATCCTTTCTTTTGCAATTGATGATGCTTTTATCTGGATCAAACAAGATTCATTATCTCAACAAGAAACCAGCCTTTTGAAAGCGTTATTCCCTGTAATCAACGATCAAAAAAAACACCCATGGTATCACTATCTTTTTAAAGATGCTTCTTGTGTTCAAGAAAAAAGCTTTCGTTTGATCCAGCTTCACGTCGAATCAAAAGGAGAATTCTTAAAAAAAGAATGGCAAGATACTATTTTGGAATTATTTCGCTATTCTGCTGATTTCTTTTTTTATACAGACACAGATGCGCTCTTAGTCGAACAAATAAACCGTGATTATCTTGATGCTACTGAAATCAACGGTATTTTTCTATCTTTAGATGCTGATTTTGATACGACAACGTCTGTATTCGTTGGTTCTTTCCATTCACCTGGCACCGACCTCGTCCCTTTGTTTGCTGAAGAAAGAAAAATTTTTTTAACAGAGCAAAACAATCTTTATACTCACAGCCGTACTTTTTCTATGCAAGATGTGGCTTTACATTACTATACAAAAGATACTGTAAAAGATAGTAAGTTGATCAAAAGTTACATAGAACTGATCAAACAAAATGAAATGGAAGTGATCATTCAAGAATTATGGAATGAATTAGGCAATGTCAGCTCTGCTGCAAAAACACTGTTTCTTCATCGTAATACTCTAAAATATCGAATCGAAAAATTTCAAGAACAGTCTGGTTTCAATCTAAAAAAAGCCAACGATTTACTGTTTTGCTATCTTTTATTGCTTCATGAACATAATTAAAGATAGATTAAAGGGGTTGTGACAATAATTTTGTCACAACCCCTTATTTCGAATGAATAGTGTTCAAAAGCTAGTTTCTCTTACATCATTTTTTCAACAAAATGCATTAGCCGGTCTTTTACATCTTCGGTTGAATCTTTGATTGAATCACCATAAACAGAGATTTTCTTTTTTCCTGATTTGATTTTTGCTAACATTCCCATCAAAGAATCCAAGTCACTATCTGAAAGACCATCTACGATTTCTAGTAATTTTTCATTTCCATCAAATTTGTCATAGACGAATTTTTTTACTTTCGTCCGAGTAGTCATATGATGGATCTTTTCCATTACTTTTCCCGATACAACGACTGCTGTCGCTACACTGGCAGCGGCTGCTACGCTTAATCCGATTGTTACTTTTGTTGATGTTTTCATAAGTATCAGCTCCTTTTTATCTATCTCCATCATAGCATAGACAAAAAAATAAACGAACTAATCCACTCAGTGAAATCTCAATCCTTTAGGGAAAAAGTTCTTTACTGTTCCTTTTACTTGTTTCCCAAATCCGACAGGTATCTTATCTAATACTAGCAAAACCCATCCTTGATTCCCATCACGTTGAAATGTTTCTCCTGCTGTGTAAGATTGCCATTCCTTTTGAGTGATCGGCAAGCAAGGTATATTCTCTATCTTTTTTGTAGCAAGCGCTAATGCATAGCTAGGTTCAAATCGATTCTTTTTGAAATCTCCTAAATGCAAACCTGTACGTACGACTTTTAAACCATCGAGAGAAGGGGCTAACTCAGGAACTTCCCAAAGATGGTCGTTGAACACTAAAAGTCTTCCAGTAGCTTCATAATGAAAATCATTTGAAAACTCCGTCCAGAGTTTTTCCTGCTCTTTTGTCATTTGCACTTTACTTTTTTTTCGTGTCTTCTTTTCTTTATGCATCTGATTTTGTCCATGAAAAGTCAGCTTTGCAACAAAATGTCCTTCACCCTGATCTTTATGAGGCCATATACGTATTGTTTTTTCCAAACCAGCTACGCTTCCCCATTCAGAACGTCCTGAACTAACGGATTGAGTCAAAGGAATCTCCTCAATCGTTACTGGATAATTTTCTACAAGCCAGCTAATGATCTCTTCATTTTCTTCTGGTGCAAACGTACAAGTCGAATAAATCAGTTGTCCTTTATTTTTTAGCATTTTTATTGCTGAAGACAAAATCTCTTGCTGACGTTTTTGACAGTATAGCGGAGATTCTTCTGTCCACTCTTTTATTGCATTTGGATCTTTTCGGAACATTCCTTCTCCTGAACAAGGAGCATCAACCACGATCCGATCAAAAAAGCCCGAAAAATGAGGGACAAGTTCTGCGGGTGCATGATTTGTCACTATTGCGTTCGAAACTCCCCATCGTTCTATATTTTCTGATAAAATCTTCGCACGTTTCGGAAAGATCTCATTCGTCACTAATAACCCTTTCCCCTTCATTTGAGCAGCTAATTGGGTTGATTTACCACCGGGAGCCGCACACAAATCCAAAACTTTTTCACCGGGTTTTGCTGCAGCAGCTGTTCCAACGATCATTGCACTTGGTTCTTGGCTATATTCATACCCAGCTTGATGGAGGAAAGACTTTCCATTGACAGTGCCAAGAAATCCCTCATTGCTGTAGGGAGCGGGTTGTAATTCTTCGCTATGGTAAGTTTGGACCATGTCCAATCCTGCCGGTTTTAGTGGATTCCACCGAAATCCTTTTTTCACGCTTCCTTGTTCAAGCGCAGAAAAAAAATCGGATGCTTCTTCGCCTAAAAGAAGACGATATTTTTTGATAAATTGCTGTGGTAACGTTGTCGCTTCCTCCTTCATTCCAATGTTTCGTTAGACATTTTACAATCTTTTTTACGAAAAATAAAGGTGGCTGATCTACTTTTTCATGTTGCTGCCTAAGGTGACTGTTCCTTTAAGATATTTTCCAAGTATTCATCCGTCACCTCGTTTTTATCCCAAACAGCGTTCATCATTTCAAGAAAATCTTGAGAAGAATCATCTGAGCGCAAACTTCCCAATGCATTAAGCCATACCAATTCAAGCGACTTTTCTTCTTTGATCTTCGTGTGACCTTTGACATATGAGAAAAATGGCCGCTTAAATAGCGAATCCATGTCTAAATCAGATTTTGCAATGATTTCACGAATACTTTCATGGATAGAAAAAAAATCTTTCAATAAGTAGACAATGCTTAAAACATCATCGGAACTGCATTCAGCTAAGTAGTTTTCAAAATAAACAGTGATTTCTTCTAATATCTTCTCTTTTAACCCGCTGATTGATTTGAAATGTGTATAAATCGGGTATGTAGAACAACCGCAGAACTCTGCTAACTCTCTTGCAGTAATTGACTTCATTCCATATTCTTCCACGTATACCATACTTTTGAACAGCAAATATTCTTTACTATAATTTGTTACTCTCCCCATCATTCTTACCTCCGTCTCTTTTCATCTACCCATAAATAAATAACATAAATAATTCTAAAAATATTATTGATAATTATCAAAACATATTTAGTTATATCCATTAAAAATTAATTTTTCCGCCTTAAAAACAAGAATATCTTGACAAAATACCCTAGGAAATAAACAATAGAATAAACAAGGTAACAAAAAAATTAAATAACGTTATATAAAAAAGAAGGCGACACTCTGTGAGAATAACACAGACTGAAATGACTTTCCACTCACAGTTTTTGTCTAACTATATACAAAAACAGAATAAAAAGGAGGTATTTATGCTAATTGAAGCAAGAAAAAAAGAGTTACTTGTTCTACAAATGGTCATTCAAAAAAATAATTGTTCTTTACAAGAATTATCCAATGACTTACATATTCCAAAACGGACAATCAAAGAACTGATCCGAAAAATAAATGTATCACTCAAGCAATTTTTATTGATTGATGAATTTATTTATTCTAATCATAAAGGAGAGATCCAAACCAAAGAAACCGATCAAACTAAAAAGTTAGCTGTTTTTTCTAAGTTAAAATTATGCTACCTAAAAGAATCCAATCGTTTTAACTATTTGATGTTACTAATCAATTATCCACAAACTGCTGTACCAAAAAAATATTTACTTGAACAACTTTATATATCGCCCTCCTATCTCGAAAAACTGACAAAACAGCTCAATCATTCCTTAAAAAAATTCCATTTACGGATCCTATCTGTAAAAAATTGCTGTACTCTTGAAGGAAATGAGTTATCTATCCGTCTCTATCTTTACTTTTTTCTTTCAGATACATTTGGAGGTAACGATTGGCCATTTTCCTCACTTGAATTAAATGCACTAAAAATGAACAGTACAGATGAGCAAATAGAAAAAATTTCAAAACAAGAAAAAAATATCTACTTGCTGTTAACTTTATTCATATTACGAAACAAACAACAGGCATATTTTCCAAAAACTTCTTCTGAAATCACTGAATTGATGGACTTATTGCAGCATACACATGATTATTCAGAATACTTTACTTCTTTTTCAGTGAGTCGCCCTTGTGAAGAGACAGAAACAGAGAGAGCCTACTTTAATTATTTTTTCTATTGTTTTTTTCCAAATCAAATCTCTTTTCGACAAAAACAGGAGATTGGTTTTTTATTTTCCACAAGCAAAAACCTTATTTGTCGACAAGTCGGTCAATTGATGACTTACTTAACTCAACAGTTTCCTCTCAACCATTTAGAAAATAAAATACCAATTTATTTTTATTTTCTTGTGTTGGCAGTTGTTTTTTTCAAACTGTTGGGTGAATCCAGCAGTAGTTTTTCTACACTTTGCTTTCCAGAAGCCACGTCCAATCATTCTAGTTCTTTTATACAGGAAAAGAAATTAAGAGAAAAAATCGATACAATTTTTTCAAAAAATGGGGAAAGAAACCAAATCAGTCAATACCTTAGTCAATTGATCCAACACTTACTACAAACAGAAACGAAAGAGCAGTTACTCATCCATTTGCAGATAACCAAACAGTTTACAGGAAATTATCATCTTCAAAGCCATTTGCAGCAGTTATTTCGCAAAGATGCTGTTAAAATTACCGCATATTCAGAACATGCTGATTTGATCATTACAGATCAGCATGAGAAAATTTCAGATGAAACGGAGACTTTCTATCTGGATACAACGCACAATACAGTGTTATTTGGCGAGTTAATAAAAGCGGTTCATGAACTGTATATGAAAAAAGGTTATGAGAACAAAACAAAGAGGATGTGACAAAATTCTTGTCACATCCTCTTATTCCAAATAAATGGTATTCAATCAGCTAACTCTCGGTATTAGCTCAGATCAAAGCGCTGATTTCACAACTTCTTTATTTTAATCTCTTCGGTTGCCGCCGAACAATAAGATCAAGCGCAACAGCTGCAGGAATGTCGAAAGCGCTGCTGCAACATAAGTCAGTGCTGCTGCAAATAATACGTGTCTTGCCATCGGTACTTCTTCTTCCGTCAGTAGTCCGCCTTCACTCAAAATTTGGATTGCTCGCCGAGACGCGTTAAATTCGACTGGTAATGTCACCAATTGGAAAAGTAATGCTAAAGAAAAAGCGAAAATCCCGATATTGATTAACGTAGAGTTCCAGCTAAGCAATACACCTACCATAATCAAGGGGAACGAAATCATCGAACCAAAGTTAGCTGCTGGAACAAGTGCTGCACGAATCTTCAATGGGACATAACCCGAAGCATCTTGTACCGCATGTCCGCATTCATGAGCTGCTACACCTATCGCAGCAACTGAAGTAGACTGTGCAGTTGCTTGAGACAAACTCAACATCTTATTACCTGAATTGTAGTTATCTGTGAGATCTCCGGCAATTTGTTGAACACCGACATTATTTATCTGTTGACTTTGTAATATATATTGTGCTGCTTGTGTACCAGTCACATTGTTTTTGCTTCTCACTTGATCGTATTTTCGGAAAGTACTATTGACGTACGCTGACGCAATTCCGGAAATAACTAATCCAAGAATGACCAAAAGAAATGTCGGATCTAAAAAACCATACATTCCATAACCATACATTTTCGTTTCACTCCTTTTCGTTTACTTTATTTTATCATTAGTAGTAGGAAAAGAATGTGAAAAGACCTTGAATATTCTTTAATTCTTTTTCACAAATTCCGATTTCAGTTTCATCGGTCCAAATCCTTCTACCTTGCAATCGATATTATGATCGCCTTCTACTAAACGGATGTTCTTGACTTTTGTTCCTTGTTTAATGGCACCTGACGCACCTTTTACTTTCAAGTCTTTAATCACTGTCACGCTATCGCCCTCTAACAGACGGTTTCCATTTGCATCTAATACCACTAATCCGTCTTCTATGACAGTTTCTTGTTCTTCTTTGTTCCATTCGTTCCCGCATTCTGGGCAAATCAACAAGCCTCGATCTTCATATGTGTACTCTGAGCCACATTCTGGGCAATTTGGTAATGTCATCTTCTTTCTCCTTTAAAATCTTTAGTGAGCACTATTGTAACGGAAAAAGAAGATCTTGAAAAGATACATTTGTGATTTTTACTACAAAAGGCACGTTTTCGAACGAAGTATCATTCTGTTTTTCTGCTCTTATACGATTGGCATATATCTTGGATCTCTTTATAGATTTCCTCTACTTCTGCTAAATCTTTTGCATTCGCACCACTTGCTAATGGATGGCCTCCTCCATGATGGCGTTTAGCCAATTCATTGATGATCGGCCCCTTAGAACGTAAACGTACGCGGTAATACCCTGAAGGCTGCTGAACAAAAATCCCCCAAGCCAGCACTTCGTCAATCACTCCAGGAAGTGAAACGATCGAAGCTGTCTCTGAATCATCGATTCCATATTTATCAAGAATTTCTTGCGGAAGGATTATTCTTCCTGCACCATTTTCATCCACCTGGATATTTTGATAAAGATAACCGGAAAGTTTAGCGACTTTCATCGGCATTTGTTCAATCTCTCTGTTCAAAGCACTTGCATCAAATGGATAATTTCTCAATATCGAAGCAATCTCTAATGTACGGGACGTCGTGGAGGGATACAAAAAGCGCCCTGTATCTCCGACGATTCCTGCATAAAGTAACCGTGCAGCCTTAACGTTCATCTTTAAAGATTCAGGAAACATCAAAGCAAATTCTGCAATCATCTCACTACAGCTACTTGCTTTTGTATTTACCCACACAAGATCTCCATAAGGGTCATCATTGGGATGATGGTCGATTTTGATCAGTTTTTCTGCCAACTGATATCTTTGATCACTGATTCTGGGTGAATTAGCTGTATCAGTCACGATGACTAGCGCTCCTTGGTAGAAGACATCTTCAACTTCTTGCATTTCTGCTAAAAAGCGAAGCCCTTCAATCGTTTCACCTACTTGACGTATTTCTTTTTCTGGGAAACTTTCCCGTAATAGTTCGGCTAATCCTACTTGTGATCCTAATGCATCAGGATCAGGGCGCAAATGCCTGTGGATAATGATTTTATCGTATTTTTTTATTGTATCTACTATTTCTTGCTGTACTGTCATTTCACTCCTGCTTTCTAAGAACGTTCCATTACTTGACAAACAACGATTGCTTTGGAAACGATGGTGTTTTCAATAAACACTTCGATATCCAGTTTAGCGGAACGTCTGCCGATTTCCAATACACGTGGACGAATGTCTAATTCGCTTTCCAATTGGATCAGCCGCAAATAATGTAGGTTCACTTGTTCAATCAAGATATTTCGTTTTTGGTTCATCACCATTGTTTTTTGTGCGACATCAGAAATGATTTCGCTAAGTACGCCAAAAGAAATGGTTCCAACGCCATTGACCATTTGTGGTGCTACTACGAATTTGAACTTAGGGTTTTCCAAACGATTTCCTTCACGGTCAGTATCAATCGTATGGATATTTCCAGATATCTGATCCGAAATCGTATCTGCAATCTGCGGTTGTCGCTGGACAAGCTGCATCGCTTTCATTACATCTTGCCGGGTAATCAAGCCTTCCAATGTCAAGTCATCGGAAACGACCGGCATGACTTCTAGCCCATCCCAGATCATTTGATGGCTAACAGAGGCAATACTCATTGTTTTCTTTACACTGATTGGTTCTTTCGTCATCACCCGATCGATGATCTGGTTTGGCGATTTCCCTAAAACATCTTTTGCCGTAACAATCCCCATCAAACGATGATGGCGGTTGACGACTGGAAAACGCGAATGCTGCGTTTCTTCTGACAAACGCTGATAATCAGAAATCGTATCTGTCTGCTGCAAATAATGAGTCTTTTCAGCTGGCATATAGATATCACTGACAAGCATGATATCTTTTTTGATCAATTGGTCGCTTAACGCTCGGTTGATCATGGTTGCGACTGTAAATGTATCATAAGAGGTGCGTAAGATCGGCATTTCAAGATCATCAGCTAGCTTTGCAATCTCAGCAGTCGTATTGAATCCTCCTGTGATCAATACTGCGGCGCCATCTTCCAATGCTAATTTTTGGACTTCCGCCCGGTTGCCGACGATCATTAGTGATCCTGGCGTAATATAGCGTTCCATGGCATGTTTAGTCATCGCGCCGATGACGAATTTATTCAAGACCTTGTCTAATCCTGCCGCCCCGCCTAAAACGTCCCCTTCAATGATCCTGACGACCTCGCCAAATGTCAAACGTTCAATATGTTTTTTTAATTTGCGTTCGATACGGATGGTCCCTACTCGTTGAATTGTTGAAACTAGTCCGACATTTTCTGCATCTTTGATTGCACGGTACGCTGTTCCTTCACTGACATTCAATTCTTTTGCGATGCTTCTTACAGAAATTCGATTGCCAACAGGTAAACTTTCAATATATTCTAAAATCAAATCATGTTTTGTCGCCATTTTCTGCCTACACTTCCAGCGTTTCCGAGACGCTCATTATTTTTCCTTCACTATCTTCCAGTAACTCTACAAAAGATTCGGGATCTTGTTCAATGACAGGGAAAGTATTGTAATGGATTGGAACTACTTTCTTGGCACGAATTGTTTGCGCAGCCTTTGCTGCATCTTCTGGCCCCATCGTATAGTTATCGCCAATCGGCAAGAAAGCGACATCAATATCGAATTCTTCTGCAAGCAATCCTAGATCACTGAAATAAGCAGTATCCCCTGCATGATAAATCGTTTTTCCTTCTGCTTGAATAATAATTCCGCTAGGCTCGCCCATATACTGAACGATACCGTCTACTTCATAGCTTGAACTATGCTGTGCATGTACGAATTTTACCACGCCGAATGGAAACGCATGTTTTCCACCGATATTCATACCGAATGAATCTACTCCTCTGCTGTTCGCATAATCAGCAATCTCAACAATACTGATAATTGTGGCTTGATTTTCTTTTGCAATAGGAATCATATCTCCTATGTGGTCACTATGACCATGAGTAATCAGCAACCAATCTGTCTTTACTTCTTCTGCAGTTAAGTCTGTCAATGGATTTCCTGTAATAAACGGGTCAATCATCACGCGTTGGCCATTTTCCATTTCAATTGTTAAACAGGAATGTCCATGATACGTAATTTTCATATTTTACACCTCGCGTTTTCTCTGTATCTTTTTTATTAAAAACGATTTCATCACTTGCACATCAATGAAAAAATATAGCTGCTAAATATATTTTCATTGGATTGATAGTACAGTATGTACAAAGCAATTGTAACAGATAATACAGGATGCACCAAGTACCAAGCAGATATAATCTCAAGTTTGAGGTCTCTGCTCTGCTTAGCTTCTCTTCTCGTCCCTTAACTAATTAAATCAGCGTAAATAGGATGGACGATCTTTTCTAAATCGGCTACTTTTATCCGAAGGCTTCTCCCGATTTCACCGCTTGACACAATTACTTCTTCTTTTTCTTTTAAAGAACTGTCTGCTAAAAAACAATAATCAGGATGTGCGAGTTTTATTCCAATAGGGGTGTTTGCTCCGTGGGGATATCCTGTATGCATTAATACAAAATCCATTCCAGGAAAACCAACTTTACGATCTTTCGTCACTTGTCTCGTTTTTTTGTAATCTAAGTGATCGTTCAAAGGAATCAATGCGATGATCACCCCAGTTTTGTTTCCTTTCACTACGAGAGTTTTACATATCAAAGCTGGATCAATCCCTCTTTTTTGTAGTTCTTCTGTGAAAGATTCTTCTACCACATGACTAAAATCAAGTGGTTGATAGCTGATCTTTTGTTCTTCTAAATAACGTTCGACTTTTGTTTGACTCATCATTGATTCACTCCCTTTATTCTATCGTTTATTATAAAGCGAGGGATGCTGTATTCAAAAATTATTTGTTTTTCGCAAAAAAAGAGCAAGACGAGCACTCTATAGAGAGGTTCATCTTACTCTTTTTGTTTATTTTTTATTTCGACGTTGAGTAGCTTCCATAATGACTGGCAAGATCACTGGGCGGCGTTTTGTTTGTTCAAATAAGTAACGGCCTAATTGATCTCGGATGTCTTGCTTTAATTTGCTCCACTCAAAATCATTGCTTTCTAAATGTTTCTCAACGATTGTTTCAATCATATTGCTGCTTTCTTTCATCAGATCACGGCTAGCTTTTACGTAAACGAATCCCCGTGAAGTAATTTGAGGTTTTGAAATGATTTTCTTTTCTCGCCGACTGATAGTGACAACCGCTACGAAAATCCCGTCTTCTGACAAGATTTTTCGATCACGTAAAACAATGTTTCCGATATCACCTATGCCTAATCCATCAATCATTACATTTTCTGCACTTGTAGTTCCTACAACACTCATACGCTTGTTCTTATATTCCAGCACGTCTCCGCGTCCAGTAATATAGATATTTTTGTATGGCATCCCTACTGCATGAGCCAAATCTGCATGAGCAGCTAATTCACGATACTCTCCTTGAACTGGCACAAAATATGTTGGTTTCATCAAATTGATCATTAATTGCAAGTCATTAGGATTGGCATGGCCAGAAACGCGCATATTCTCAGAGATCAACTTCACTGTTCCACCAGCTCGATAAATGATATCTTCCGTTTTCGCCACGATGGTTTCCATCGCGATGCTTGGCGTAGTAGTGATATAAACCAAATCTCCTTCTTCAATCTTGACATTACGGTGTGTACCGTTTGCCATTTTTTGCAGAGACTTGATGGGTTCACCCATTCGGCCAGTTTCTAAAATGATCAGTTCTTCTGGATCATAGTTTTTCATGTCTTTCAACGTAACAAGCAGATCTTCACTTGGTAATTGAAGTTTTTCTAAACGCATCGCTGTGCGAATAATTCGTTCGAAATCTTGACCAGTCAAGACAACTTTTCGTTGTGCTTTTTCTGCTGCATCCAATACTTGTTGCACTCGTTGCAAATTACTTGCTACACAAGCGACGATGATACGCCCTTCCCAATATTTGATCGTATCAAATACTTCATCTGCTATTTGGGCTTCAGAAGCTACAGGCTGAGGATTTTCTGCATTTGCCGATTCACTTAGTAAGGCTAAGACTCCTTCTTTGCCGATTTCCGCCAATCGTGCATAATCTGTTTGATACATTGGGATAGCCGTTTGGTCAAATTTAAAATCTCCCGTATAAACGATACTACCTTCTTTTGTTTTCAGATTGATCCCCACTGAATCTGGTATCGTATGAGTGGTACGGAAAAAGCTCACTACTGTTTCACCAAAGTCTATTTCTGTATGCTCATCTACCACATGGAAATCCTTAAATCCTTTGGCTGCTTCATTACGACTGACATTCAATTTTGCTAACTCGATCGTCAACTCTGTCCCGAATACTGGTACAGAAATTTTTGACAACAAGTAAGGAAGTGCCCCGATCGCATCTGCATGTCCATGTGTTAAAAAGACACCAGCTACACGATCAATGTTTTCTTCTAAATACGTAAAATCAGGGATTACGACGTCGATCCCCAACAACTCATTTTCAGGATATTTTAGCCCACAATCTAAAATAAAAATATCCTCGCCCACTTCTGCGACATACATGTTTTTTCCATTTTCACGAACGCCGCCTAATGGGATAATTTTAATGGTACTCACAAACTTCACCTCTTCTTATGACATCCAAGTTTAAAGATGTCGATTTTCTTCTTTATCTAAATATATGAGCCATTCCAATGAAGCATATGCAAAATCACTATTTCTCAACTTATGGAGAATCAGCAGGAAAATTACCAGCACATCCGCGTTCTGACAGTTGGATGGGCATTTTATTTTGGATATACTTCATTAACAAAATGGATCTTTTGCGAAACGCTATAGCCAGAATACTTATATAAGTATTCAGCTGTTCCCCATTATTATACAACAAATAAACTAAATCGCTAGTATCAGCAATTGTTAGAACAACTATGCACGTAAAAATCCCTCTGTAGCATCTAGGATTTCTTTTGCTATTCCTCTTTCATTTCTTCTTCGTCGGTTTGAAACATACTTTTTTCATTTTACCACATTTTTTGCAATAACTATAGTGACTTTTTATATATACAGAACCTCATGTTGATGGTGTGCAAACAGCATAAGATTTAAGCTAGCTTTAAGATAGGTTGTCTATTATCAAATGCATCTACTAGGAGGGATGCAAAATATGAATTTTATGAAACGTGCATGGAAAAGTACAAAAGTAAAATGGGGACGTTCATTGTTATTGTTTGCCGTGTTCACAGCCATTCTTATTTTTGTGCTAGCTGGCCTCACGATTCGAAGCGCTGCAGAAGAAGCAGCGAATCAAGCACAAAAAGAAGTTGGAGCAACAGTGACTTTAAGTGCCAATCGAGAAGCTTCATTTAAAAAACAGGAACAAACTTCTTCAAGCGGTTCTACCACTGAAGAACGTCCAGATCCAGGCAGTTTTTCTCTTACACCAGTTTCCTTAACGGACGCGGAAAAAATAGCTGAATTAGATAATGTAAAGAGTTATTCCTTTGAAAGTTCCGCCTCAGCTATGGCAAAAGATGGAATAACTGCCATCACTAGTTCTGATTCAAGTGAAGACAGTTCAGAAACTACTGATGCAGGCGGTGAACCTGCTGGAGGAATGGGCGGGAATCCGCAAATGACTCAAGCAGACTTTCAAATCAGTGGTGTGTCAGCAACTGCACAAAATAGTAATTTTTCTGATGGAACAGCAAAAATCACGGATGGTGAAGGAATAGATGACAGCGACAAAGGCACAAACAATGTAGTCATTGATTCTACTCTAGCAGAAACAAATGACCTGGCAGTCGGAGATACTTTCACAATCACGAGTACTGAAGATGAAGATACCACTTATGAAATGACGATCAAAGGAATTTATGAATCCAGCGAAACAAGCGGCAGTATGGGTATGAAATTCAACTTCATGAATCCGTCGAATACACTTTACACTTCTTACACTTTTGCAAATGAACTAAATGGGACATCTGACGATAACACGATAGATTCTGCTATTTACACTCTATCTGATCCAGATAAAATGGATGAGTTTCTCAAAGAAGCTGAGAAGCTGATCGACACAGATACATTTAGCTTACAATCAAATGATTCCATGTATCAGTCAATGTTGGAACCTTTAAACAACGTGGCAAGTTTTTCTAAAAATGTTGTTTTACTAGTGGCTGTAGCCGGTATTATCATACTTACTCTGATCATTATGATTACCATTCGGGAGCGTCGGCATGAGTTAGGCGTCTTGCTATCTTTAGGAGAATCCAGAAGTAAAATCATTCTCCAATTGTTTACCGAAGTGGCTATTTGTATGATTCTTGCATTAGGAGTTGCTTCGCTTAGCGGAAACGTCGTCGCGAATGCCGTGGGACAGCAGCTACTTGACCAACAGACAGAAACCACGACACAAAACCAGCAAGCTCCTGGCGGTGGACAAATGCCAGGTAACAGACAAGAACAAGGCGGTCAACGCGATGGTCAACAAGGAACCACGAATAATCCATTTGCTGTTTCTGATCAAGTCAGCGAATTGGAAATCAATGTCAAACCTGCACAATTGGGACTATTAGCCGGAGTAGCATTTGGAATCAGTCTGTTTTCTGTCTTTTTAGCTTCTATAGGGATATTAAGATTAAACCCAAGAAAAATCCTATTAAACTAAAGGAGGAATTTGATGTTACGGACAGAACAATTGGGATTTTGGTATCAAGATCCGCAAGATGCGCTTTATAAAGATGTAGAACTGAATTTCGAAGCTGGAAAAATGTACGCTATTTTAGGAGCAAGTGGTTCTGGAAAAACGACTTTTCTTTCGCTTATTTCTGGACTAGATGCACCAAAAGAAGGAAAGGTATACTATCAAGATCGTTCACTGAACAAAATCGGGTTAAGAAGTTATCGTAAAAATGATGTCTCGATTATTTTCCAAGCTTACAACTTGCTTCCTTATTTATCGGCTCTAGACAACGTCATAGCAGCAATGGAAATCACTAAGACCAAGCAAGAGAATTATCGACAAGTTGCTTTAGATCGACTGGCTCGTGTAGGAATTGATGAAATATTAGCAAAAAAACAGGTGACCAAACTTTCGGGAGGTCAGCAGCAGCGAGTCGCTATCGTTCGTGCTATCTGCTGTGAACATCAACTAATCGTAGCGGATGAGCCTACTGGAAATCTAGATGAAACAACTTCACAAGATATCGTCAAACTTTTCCAAGAAATCGCCCATGAACAAAATCGCTGTATTATCATCGTGACTCATGAGATTGAAGTAGCAAAAAGCTGTGATGAAGTCTTTGAACTAAAAAATAAAAAATTTCAAAAAATCGAAGTTTAAAAAACAGGATAATGATCAAATAAAAAATCCGAACCATATCTGCGAGACAGATATGGTTCGGATTTTTTATTTGCTTGATTCAATTAGTAATAAGTGGTTTTTATTTTTTTTCGTCTTTTCGAGAAAACTTGTCTTTGACTTCGTCGCCTAAATTTCGAGCTTTTTCTTTGATGTCAGCACCTAGTGATTGTGCTTTCCCTTCTGTTTCTTTGCTCTTGTCGTCTGTTGCTTTGCCGTATGCTTCTTTTCCTTCACCGACTACTTTATCTTTCATATCTTTAGAACGTCCTTTTAAATCTGCCATTGTGCTTCCTCCTCTTAGTTTGTTTATTGATCTACCTTCAGGGTAACATCAACAACAGATACAGACAAACAGAACGCTCGTTTTCTAAAAAAGATAGTTAGAGCTGTTGATTAAAAACTTTTTTCGAAAGTCCCCCATACTTTGACTTCTTTTTCTTGGACCATTATTTCTCCTTTAGCGATAACTGTATCAATATCAAGCGTTTCTTTATCCAAGATACACAGATCTGCATCAGCACCAATTTCGATTTTTCCTTTTTTATCCAATTTCAATATACGTGCTGGATTACTGGTTATAGCTCGTAAGGCGATTTCCAAAGGGATACTTTCTTTTTGCACAGCTTCTTTGATCCCTACTAGCAATGCCTTGGCACTTCCTACTCCTAACCCTAGGAAATGATTGTTTTCATCAAAATAAGGCAAGCTTCCTTGTCCATCTGAGGTCATCGTGAAATTATCTAAAGAAACATCTTCCTCGATCAATCGTTTCAGTGCTTTGCTGAAGCGAACTTCACCATCTGTCTTCTCCCAAAAATCAGGATCTTCGCTAGCAGTGAAGTCAATCGTGCCACCACGTTTGGCAAATGCCACGCAAGCTTCAAATAATTCTGGTGTGCGATTTGCATGAGTAGGCAAAAATTGTGTGATCGGAATTTCTGTTTCTTCTACGATTCGTGTCAATAGCTCTAGCTTTCTTTTTCCTCCGCCTAAGTGGACATTGATGATCCCAGCTTTTCCGGATAACATGCCTCCTACACGAGCATCTGCTACTGCACGAGCGAACTCTTCAAAACTTGGCTGAGAAGAACGGTGATCGGATACTGCGATTTCTCCGATTCCGATAATTTTATCAATTGTCAAAAAGTCTTTGATGATAGAATCTGTTACTGTTTTTACCGGCAATCGGTACGAACCTTCGTATACATAAGTGGAGATTCCTTCTGCTTCCAGACCTTTCGCTTTGCTGATCAACGCAGTCATATCTCTACCTTCTCCGTCTGTTCCCAAACAACCGACAACTGTCGTTACACCAGCTGTAGTCAATTGGCTCAATGTGACTTCTGGCGTTCGATTTTGATAACCGCCTTCTCCTCCTCCACCTAAAATATGGAAATGACAGTCAATGAAACCCGGGGTTAGTACTTTTCCCTCACCTGAAAGTTCTTCTACTTCCACTCCTTCGTAGCCGCCTTCTAGCTGTTCTTCTACAGCCAAAATCTTCCCACCGGCAATCAGTACATCCATTTTTCCTAAGTAATCTGGTGCAAACACTTCAATTTGTCGAATGATTTTCATACATTTTTCCTCTTTCTTTAAGTATAACTGATGATAGGATCTTAAAAAATAATCCAAACGATAGAATCTTTACTCCTTTGATTTTACCGTAAAATGACGGTTCTTGGAGTCCTTATCTACTGTTTGGATTACTTTTTTATTTACAGGTCTCCAGTACTACTGCAGACCTATTGCAATGGCAATCATGATGAAAATAGTTCCTAAAACAAACAGGAATCCTTGCATCTTGATTTGGAATCTTGCCCATTTTGCCCATTCGATCCGTGCAACACCTAGCACACCAATCAAGCTGGCTGATACGGGTGTAAAAGCGTCCATAAAACCTGAACCAAGCTGATAAGCAAGAACTGCTACTTGTCTGGATACACCTACTAAATCTGCCAGTGGAGCCATGATTGGCATAGTCAAAGCTGCTTGTCCTGAATTTGATGTAACAACCAAGTTGAACAAACTTTGGAAGATGTACATCGCCCAAGCACCAATGACAGCTGGAACACCGGTCAACGCCGTCCCGATCCCATGCAAAATCGTATTCAAAGCTGAAGGAACAGATGCATCAGATCCTCCCAAGACAAGAAGAATCCCTTTGGCCATACCTACTACGATTGCTGTACCAGCTAAATCAGCTGCACCAGATTGGAAAGAAGAAGCGATGTCATTGACTTTCATTCCATCTAATTTGAAAAGAACAGCAATGATTCCAGCAACTAATCCCATCACAAAGAATTGAGAAGCGATTTCTGGAATGTAATAGCCTTTTTGAGTCACGCCCCAAACGATCCAGACAAGGACAACTAACATCTCTAATAAGATCAATTTATGCCCAAGCATGAATTTTTTATTTTCATCAGATGTCTTTTTGATATGAGAACGGAAATAATCATCTGATTTGTAAGTCAACGAACTTTCTGGTTTTTTACGGATTTTTTCTGCATATATCATCATATAACCAGCGGCTAATGCAGTAACAACTACCCACATAATCAATCGGAATGTCGCACCAGACAACACGGGGATTCCAGCAATCCCTTGAGCCACCGCTACGCTAAACGGGCTCATCCAAGAGGTCGCATTTCCGACTTGAGATGCGACATAAGTCACGGTTACTGCTACGATCGAGTCATATCCTAACGCAATGACAAATGGAACCATCACCATTGAGAATGGAATTACCTCTTCTGCCATCCCGAATGTAGCGCCACCGAATGAAAAAGCAAAGAATAATAGCGGTAAAGCTAAACGCTCCAGTCCCTTAGTTTTACTGATAAACGCATAGATACCTGCGTCGATCGCTCCGGTACGCATAATAATACCAAAAGCACCTCCAACAACAAGGATCAATGCAGCGATCCCTACAGCAGATCCATACTTATCTCCAGATACTAGTCCTTCAAAAACAAAATTTAAGAAACCAAAGCCGCCAAAATCATCTGTTCCCCATATTTTGGCTGTTTTATGCAATTTTTTAGAAGTATCATAGATATTTTCGCCGTACTGATCGTAAAGCACATCATCTGTCAAGGAGATTTCATCTAGTTTTTCCTGCGTAAGATTTTTTTCTCCGTCAGCAATGACTTTTTCCAATCCTTTTTCCGGAACATCCAGTTTTTCACGTTCTGCTGGATGATCTTGCAGTTCTTCTAATTGATCAAACACATACGACTTATCCAGCTCGTAAGCATAACGGAAGGAATCTTGACGTAAAACAGTACGAGTACTTGTTTCGCCATTTGCATCTTTGTATTCAATATCTTGCGTGCTGAACTTTCCTGCTGGAACGACAAAAGTCAGTATCCATGCAAAGATGACTACACCAAAAATAATGACATACGTATGGGGTGTCGATAATTTAGTGAAGTCGCGTTTCGGTTTTCCTGAAGAATTTGTTTTCTTCAAATTTATTTCTTCCTTTCTTTTTTCAGTAATTTTGATGAATAAAAAATGGATAATCAAATGAATTATACAGTAAAAATGACATTTCCACATGAATAATTTATTAGAAAATCACTTTTTTCTATTTTGTTTTTTTTCTCCTATGTATGATTATTTTTTTCTCTTTCCATTTATATTAAGTATTTTATTTCTCTGTTTTTCCTTAAAATTCTTTTTTTATTTTTAGATTAGAGAAAATCTCGTCCTGTTTTTTTCATTTTACAATCATTGAAAAATTGAATTTCATTGCAAAAATAATAATAAACACTTATAAATATCCATTATCTATCCTTCAATTTTTGTGTATTTTATTTCTATTAGAAAAAGGTATCCTGTTGGACAATTTTGTTATATCAGGTAAACTTCATTGCAATAATGATAACAAATGTACTATAATTACTTTGTAAAGAGTTTTGGGGAAGACTCTTTCATCAACGTGTATTAAGAGACAAGAAAGAATCCATATGGATTCTTTCTTGTCTCTTTTTCCACTACTTTTTATTTTTCTGACACTACATATTCTTATAACTCATTTCTCATAACTGTGAAACAACTTATAAAAATAACAAACTTTAAACAAAACAAGCTTAAAATCAAAGATGATCCATCTTAAAATAACTAAAACAAAAAAAGTAGTCGTTGTTAATCCTCATTAATAATCGTTTTCTTTTTTTCAAACGCTCCATTTTTATGTGGAACATTATTTTTTTAAGGAACTTTGTCAACATGTGGATAACTATTTTCCACTTGTGTCCTGGACTAGCTGTTTTGCTGTAAAATACAAAACTTGCTGCAGCAAAAAGATCGTTGCAAGAGAGGCTGTTCCGCAGATCGCTGGATCTAGATTTGGCAAAGTCAAGACTGCATCATGTAAATTGGCGTGGTTGTCCAAAACCAAATCAGCAAATTCAAATAATCGCAAACCACTGCTATGTTGCGATTTGATACTTCGTGACAAATCAAATCCAGTAACAATGATTAATGGATGACCATTTTCTTTGATCCACTGAGCTAGTTCGATGATTGCCGGGTTTCTTCCTTCATTCGAAAGAAGAAGAAAAATGTCTTCTGATTTGACAGAAAGCTGATCAATAATTGCCTGTCCTGCACCTTCTAGCGTTTCATAGACACCTCCGGCTGGATTTTCAATCAATATACTTGGTACAAGATCCGGGGTTTGATCCCAAAATTCAAATGCTACACCACTTAGTGTGCGGCTAGCATATATCTGCAATCTACCACCTTGATTAATTTGTTTCGCGATCCAAGTGCCAGCTTGAAGCATCAGCGGCTCTTCTATCCTTAATTTCTCTTCCAATTGGTGATAATAGTCAAAATAACATAAACTCATTTATCTCTCCCGCCTAGCTATACTTGACATGAATAGAAACAGCTGCCTAATCTAAGGAAGTACATAAAAAAACAGTAGTTAGACAGTAACACATGTGGTCTTTGCTGTTTCAAACACAAAAAAGGCATTGAACGAATACGCCCAATACCTTGACATAGCAAATAAAACAACGTGCAGACCATGGAAAATATCTACATAGGGGTAGAATTTTCACCCTAGATTAGGTACAATAAATTAGGTCGATGCACTGCATTGACTATGGCAAAATGATCGGTCAGGGTGTATGTGTGTGACTGGTCATTCCCTGATTCTTAGCGCCAACTAAGGGTCAGGGAGCCTTTTTTTATTCAGCTGTTTCTATCTGAATTTATTGTAAGTAATCTCTTATCCAAGTGCAAGCACGAAAATACAAAAAAACATTGGTATGATTTATATATATATAAATAACATAAAAAAAGGAATGGCTTATCCCGATACAACAAGCATTCCTTTAAAAAAGATTCTTTTATATAAGTGAAAAAAGCTTTTTTCCACCAATTAAATAAATCTCTCATCTCAATAGTTTATCCATTATTTTATCTTTTTTTGCGTATACCTACTAAATATTACCGTCTTCTTCTCGTTCTTCTACTTTGTTCGAGAGAATCTGTACTAGAAAAAGTAGTTGTATGTCTACCTTTTCTGCCTATCCGAGACTTTCTTTTCATATATGGGATATAAATGATTAGATACAGTACAGCAAAAAATAAAGCAAATACGCAAGCTTCCCAACTACCTAACGCCAATTCAACCATCAAGGTAGCAACCCCAACGGATGCTGCATACCAGATAAAAATCAGAAACGTTTCTTTTTTTCTGACCATGCGAAACATGATAAATAGACTAATAAGCAATAGTGGCAACACAAATATCCAATTGCTTCCTTCCATCAGCCACTTGAGTATATCAAGCAGCGACTGTGCAACAGCGACTAATTTTCCCATAGTGAACACACACCTTTTTTTATAATATTATTTGTCAAATTAAGCGAGACAAAACTTTCCATTTACGTAACTCAAAAAAACTTCTAATGGTGTTTGGTAATTTAGTGATTTTCTAGGGATATGGTTTCTTTTAGACGCAACGGATGAGATGAATCCTTGATTGACTTGGTTGAATTCCATTTCTTTTGGTAGTCCATCTTTTCGGAGGAGTCCGTTTGAATGTTCATTTAATCCCCGTTGGGAAGGCGTTCCTGGGTCTGCGAAATAAATATCAATATCATTCGTATTACTAATACTTTTCCAATTAGAGAATTCTTTTCCACAATCAAAGGTAATTGATTTGAAAAGATTTTTGGGTACGGATTGAAGCCATTCATTAATCGAATTTTCAATATCAACTGCCTTACGGCCTTCTGGTTTCAAGGCGATAATGGCTTTTGAAAGTCGCTCAACGAGTGTGATGACGGCACTTTTATGGTGGATGCCGACAATCGTATCACCCTCTAAATGTCCAAATTCTTCTTCGAAAACGACATAATCTTTTTTACGTTCAGAAATATTTCTTTTGAATGCCTGTTTTCCACGTTTTTCCTTATAACCATTTGGTTTTCGTTTTCCTTGCATCGGTAAATGTAAAACATTGAATTCTCCCGTCTTAAACCGGCGATAGAGGGTACTTACTGAACAAGAGAAGGTTCGCTCTGCACGGCCAATAATGACGTCTGGGGTCCAACCTTCAGTTGATCTTTTTTCAATGTATTCTTTTTCCTCAGCAGGAAAAATGATTTCGGTTCTCCCACAACGTCGCTTATTTTCTTTGTATTGTTCAAAGTATTCAAGTGCTGTTCCACCACATTTGAGAAAGTTATAGACATTGTAAATTGTTTGGCGTCCACGTTTAAGCTGCTTCGCAACGATAGCAACCGGAGTTTCTTGATGAAAATATGCTTCTATCATTACAAGCTCGTTTGGTGTAAGATGGGTATAAGTCATTTATGTTCACTCTCCTTGTATGCTTTAGCGGGTATTACAATTTGAGTGTAACATAAATGGCTTTTTTATTTGTCTCGCTTAATTATACAAACGGCGTAATTAAAAAATTCGCCTTTTTATTCTACTATGAATCTTCTGGCTTGGCTTTCATTTCTCTTATGTAATCATTTTCTTTTATACAACTTAAAAAAAAATTAAACCATTAGCAGAATATTTTCTGAATCTATTCACGAAAGTCTTTTTCTATCTTTCGTTTTCCACGACTCAACTGATCTAGAGTCAAAAAACTAAAACGACAGTTGCGCAAATGACGCACAAGCTGCCGCTTTAATAACAAATAGCCTTTCATTCTCAGCAGGCCACTTATTTCCAGTTAACTTTCTGTTCTTAGCTTTTTACTCAACTGGATAATATATGCACTTAATGAAGTCCCAATTTCCGAATGTTGAAGTCCATATTCAATATTTGTCTTCATATATCCTAACTTATCGCCTACGTCGTATCTTTTTCCTTTAAACTCTCTCGCATAGACCGCCTCTGTCTGGTTAAGAGTCTGAAGTGCATCCGTTAGCTGTATCTCGTTTCCTGCTCCTGGTTCTTGAGTTTCTAATATCTCAAATATTTTAGGAGTCAGTAGATAACGTCCGATAATGGCTAAATTACTTGGTGCTTTTCCCATTTCAGGTTTTTCTACAAACCCTTTTACTCTGCAACGACCCTTTTCGCTATCTGTTTTAGGATCAATAATTCCGTATTTAGATGTTTCATTTTCTGGTACACGCATGACGGCAACAGCGGAAGCTTGTGTTTCTTCATAATCCATCATCAATTGTTGAGTCAATGGGATATCATCTTTCATCAAATCATCCCCCAGCATGACGACAAACGGTTCATTTCCTATAAATGCTTTTGCTTGAAGCACGGCATCCCCCAGTCCTCTTGGATGAGATTGACGGATGAAGTGAAGATTGACTTGAGTCGTTTCTTCAACTAAAGCGAGTAATTCTGTTTTTTCCTTTTCCCGCAAATTGTTTTCCAATTCGATATTTGCATCAAAGTGATCTTCAATGGGTCTTTTTTCTTTTCCCGTTACGATCAAGATGTCTTCGATTCCCGAATCCAATGCTTCTTCCACAATAAACTGGATCGTTGGTTTATCCACGATTGGAAGCATTTCTTTTGCCATGGCTTTTGTTGCCGGCAAAAAACGTGTTCCTAGCCCAGCGGCAGGAATGACTGCTTTTTTGACCTTCACTTGCTGTTCCTCCTAAACGACGATTAACTATTGATCATCTATTTAACGAAGAGAAAATTCATTCTCCATTTTTCCGTCACGTAACATGATTTCTTTTGCTGCTTTTTTGATATCTTCTCCATTATACAAAACATTATAGATTGTTTGAGTAATTGGCATCTCAACACCTAGCTGTTGAGCTAGCTCTACTGCTGCTTTTGTCGTTGCCACACCCTCAACGACCATTCCCATGTTTTCTAGAACTTCTTCCAGCTTATGTCCCTGTCCTAACAAGTTACCGGCACGCCAATTGCGAGAATGAACACTTGTACAAGTAACGATCAAGTCCCCCACACCACTCAAACCGATAAATGTCAGAGGATTGGCACCCATCGCGACACCAAGACGGCTGATTTCTGCCAATCCTCGAGTCATGATTGCTGCTTTTGCATCATCTCCGAATCCTAATCCATGGATAGCGCCGGCACCAATTGCAATGATATTTTTCAGTGCTGCACCAGTTTCTACGCCAATCACATCATTATTTGTATAAATCCTGAAATAATCATTCATGAACAGTTTTTGTACATAGGCTGCTGCTTTTTGATCAATACTTGCAGCTGTAATTGTTGTGATATCATGTACTGCCACTTCCTCAGCATGGCTAGGACCAGATAATACAACAATTGCCTGTCTTTTTTCTTCTGGAATTTCTTCAGCCAAAACTTCTGAGATTCGTTTATGCGTATCTTGTTCTAGTCCTTTACTTGCATGTATAATGATTGGCTTAGTATTCATTTTACCAATAAGTTCCTGTGCGACTGAACGAATCGCTTTTGTTGGAACAACAAATAAAATAGCATCTGCATTATCCACTGCTTCTGCCAATTCTTTATATCCGATAATCGATTCTGGGATCGTCAAATCAGGTAAAAAATGCTGATTTGTATGATACTTATTGATTTCATCAATCTGTTCAGGTACATTTCCCCAAATACGGACATCATGCCCGTTTTCTGCCAATGTTTGTGCTAAAGCAGTGCCCCAAGATCCAGGACCAAGAACTGCGATTTTTTGTTTCATGGATATTCCTCCAAATAAATAATTGATAATTTCCATTATAGTATACATTTCTTAAAGTTGGGACTAATTTCCATTGTTTTTAAGTGTTTGTTTACTTCTTTTATCGTTTTTACTTGAAATAATCAATGATATGTTACAATAGTCTACATTTTATTTTTACACTCGTTATGCTTTGCTTGTTCCTAAGAGGAAGCAGTTTTGACAATGTTACTACCAGCATTACTATTAGGAGGTTAGGAAACTTCTCCTAGTGAGTATTGATTTAAAATACATAAGAGACAGATTGAACATTTCTAAATCTGTCAGGTCCTGCAACGGACAGATTGTCTCTGTTGACGGTTGACATAGGAACTTTTGTTTTAGTCAACATTCTGGATACAAAACGCTATGTAAACTGGCGCAACTCGTTGTACTTGGACTTTTACTACGGATCCATGCAACAACTAAATAGTACTATTGCATAACAAAAAATGGTTGGCACCCACATGTCCCATTAAACAGATTATAAGTTGAACTGTAGATAATGCAAAAAATGTGTTTTATAACGTAATTGATGCCAATATTTTAAAAAAATAAAGGGAGCAGTTATCGCTGCTCTCTTTATTTTTTATATTCTTTTTATCCAGTCTATCCTAATAATCAAACTGACGATAGTAGCGGCGTATCTCTAATGGATGGCAGTTCAACTGCTCCACATGAGCATCGATGCGTTGTGTCACTACATGCATCAATAAGAAAGACAAAACACGTCCGCGATATTTTTCACTGATACCTTCTACTGGATAGTCTTTTGTGTCTATCAATGTATAATTGCTGCAAATTTTTGGCAAAAGTTTAGCCACACGTTCAGATAACACTCTCTGTTCATCTTCGCCTAAAAATAATGTGACTGGGGTTGTTTCTTCTACGATCTCTAACGTCCCGTGAAGAAACTCGGCAGCATGGATAGATTTCGATGGAAGCCAGCTTTGTTCTTCCCAGTAACACATGGCATATGAATAAACAGCTCCCCATTGATTCCCTGCTCCAATAAAATAATGCATACTATCACGTCGATGTTTTTCTGCAAATGATAAGCCAAATGCATCTGCTTTTTTCTCTGCTTCCACTAACCCTGTTGGTAAATAACGTTCGAGCTGTTCATAGTATTCTGAATAAGCTTCGAATTCTCCATTCAAATACATCAATCGATCTGCTGCCATAAAAAATTTGATTTGTTCTGTTCCAGGAGCTGGATAAGTGACCACAAAATCGCATAGCTGAGACAACTTACTGTTCGCTTTATCGATAAATCCAATCAGTGTCGCTCCTACTTTCTTAATTTGTTCTACTGCTTTCACTACTTCTTGAGTTGTACCGGTAACAGAGGACAAAATAACGATAGAATCTTTTGTTAATCTTTTGTTTCCAGTAGTGTAATATTCTGCAGCATGCTGTACAAAGACAGGCAAGTTGCTTTTCCCATTCATATAAGTGACAGCTTGCATCGAGGAAGCATACGTTCCACCGATTCCTAGATAATAGACAGCGTCAAATTTTTCCGCATAAAGTTTATCGATGATTTCTTCTACTTGCGGACGTAAAGCTAGTGCGCCTTTTATTGCTTTGATTTGTTCTTCTTCATTGAATTTCAGCATGATTTCCACCTCTTATAATTTACTTTTCAAGACTGTATCAAAGTCTTCAAAAATCTTTTTGTTCAAGTCAATACCTTTAGCTACTGCGGTTTTATAAGCGAATAGTTGAAACGGAACGACAAGCGCTAATACAGACAGATATTCATCACATTCTATTGCTAATCCAAGTGTTTTCTCGTTTCTTGCTTTTTTTGTGGTAATGGTGAGAGTCTCTCCAACGTACCGACTCATATATCTTTGCAACTTTTGCGAACGTTCCTTATTTACACTTTCCCCTTCAATAAAGAATAGCAAATGCGAAGCATCTGCCTCCAGGTATGGGCCGTGCATATAAGCTTCTAACTCAAATCCTTGTGACGGAACGCGGATTGTTTCAGTCAATTTCGTCTCTGCTTCTTTAGCTGTTCCCCAGTTTGGACCATATCCAATGGTGACGAAACGCTGTGCTAAACGAAATAAACTTTGATATCCATCAAAAAATTCTTCCGTTTTTTGAATAATCGCTGGTAAATGGTTGATTATTTTGCGCAACTGTTGCATGTAGTCTTGTTCTATTTTTTTGCTGATTTTATTTTTACTTATTCCAATTCCTATCCCTAAGAGTAGTAACTGTAAAACAGTCGCAGAATAGCCTTTTGTAACGAAGCCTACTGATTCTACCCCGGCACCTAAATCAATAATTTGTGCAGCTTCTAAAGCAAGTGGACTTTGCACGTCATTTGTGATAGCAACAACAGGTAACCCTTGTTTTTGTATCATTTTTACTGCTTCAACAGTAGAAGCACTTTTCCCGCTTTGTGACACAGCAATCACAGTATCGATTGAAGGAGAAAGTTTTCCATAATGGAAAAAATAAAAAGGTTCTTGAATATCGACAGTAAGATCACCATAAGATTCCAATGCTGGCTTCGCTGCTAAACAAGCGTTATAAGATGAACCCGTTGCTAAGATCAGTAAATTCACTGTTTTTTTCATATGTTCTCTTGTCGAAAAATCATTCTTTTTCAAGATCGTACTTAGTACTTCCTTTTCTTCATAGATATAATCTTGCATCGTAAACATTTTCTCTGCTCCTTTTTTAAAAAATCCCTATCCACGAACCAAAAATTCCAAAGAAAGCTAGTCCGATCAAGATCGTTAATGGTTTCACTTCTTTCTTCAATAGATAAAACACTATGCCAAATGCTCCAAGACATAAGATATTTGGAACGATATCATCAAAAATACTTTGAACAGTCACAGCATTTTCTCCTGAACCGATTTTTAAAGGAATATTGATGGTGATCATCGTGGCAGTCATTGCTCCAACGACCATCAGTCCAATAATAGACGCGCCTAATGTCAAACTTTCCATCATACCGTTTGCCTGGATCTTTTTCAAAAAACCCGTTCCTAAGCGATATCCCCAACCTGTTGCTAGATAGCGAAACAGAATGTGCGGAATATTGAAAATCAAAATGAACAAGATAGGGCCTAAAATATTTCCTTGCATGGCTAAAGAGGTACCCACACCTGTGGCAATCAATCGCAAAGTTCCCCAAAAGAAAGAATCTCCTAACCCTGCAAGAGGTCCCATCAAAGATGTTTTGATACTATCGATCGCAGTCACATCAAATTCAGGATCATCCTTATTTTCTTCCTCCATTGCAGCCGTGATTCCTAAAATCAGTGTAACGATATGTGGGGTCGTGTTAAAAAACTCTAGATGCCGTTTCAAAGCTGCTGCCATTTCTTCTTTCGACTGATATAACTTTTTCAAAATCGGAATCATTGCATAAACATAAGCCATATTCATCTGACGTTCATAATTCCAAGAAAACTCCATTTGAAAAGAACGCCAAAATACGTGATTTAGCTCTTTTTTCGTTATTTTGCTGTTTTTGATCTCAGAATTCTTCATCTTCTTCTACCTCCCCTGCAGTTGTTTGAAGTGGTAGTTGACGGACATTCATAATATTGACTACCACAACTGCTAAAATCGCACCAAAAATAGCTACTCCGGTCACAGGAATCTCTAAGTAAGAAGCTATAGCAAAACCTAAGAAAAAATATGGTGCAACTTGTTTGTTGATCAGCAAACGAGCAAGCATCGCAAAACCAAGAGCTGGAATCAACCCTGTAGCTACTGACAACCCCTTTTGAACGAAGTCAGGAATCATATTTAATAGATTTCCGATCGTATTGCTTCCCACCATATAAGAAACCATTACCACAACACCAAGCATCAAGGAAAGACCGATACCGGCAAGCAAGTGCATATGCTCGACTCCTTTATAATTTCCTTCTTCTGCATAATTGTCTGCTTTATGGTTCATAATTGGAATCAAAAGCCCTAAGTAAATATTTTTCAATATCAATGTCAACGTAGCAATCGGCAAACCTAGTAAAAGCGCGGTTTCTGTACCGGCTCCAGCTGTAATAGCAAAAGCCGTCCCTAAAATCCCACCGGTCACAACATCAGGTGGAATCGAAGCACCTACTGAGAACGATCCGATAAATGCTAACTCTAAAGTTGCGCCCATAATGATCCCAGTTTTTACATCACCTAACACGATTCCTGTAAACAGCCCCGTCACAATCGGACGAGAAAGCAACGATGTCCCTAGTGCATATTCTGATTGTGCGACAAATGCAACAATTCCTAATAAGACTGCTTGTACAATCATTGAGGTTCTTCCTTTCTTACAAAACTTCTCTTACATCCACTTTTTTATCTGCTGGTACTTGACGGATTTCTACTTCTATTTGTTTGTCAATTAATCGTTTCAAGCGTTCCTCCTCTTCTGGTAAAATATTTACCGCTTTTCCGATGCTGCGAGTACCAGGTTTTGCCTTGATCCCTCCTAAGTTGATGGTTTTGATTTCTGGATACGCTTCTGCCAGCTTATATGCATCCTCGATCGATTCCACTACGATGAATAACTTATATTTATCTGTCACCCCGCTTTTCAACGCGGCAATCGAGTCATCAATTGATTTGATCACTAGTTTGACTCCTTGTGGCTTGGCTAATTTGATCGTTGTCTTTCGTATCTCATTCGTAGGTACATCATCATTAGCAATCAAAATACAGTCTGCGCCTATTGTTTGTGTCCATGAAAAAGCTACTTGTCCGTGTAATAACCGATGGTCGACTCTTGTCAATACAATCATTTTTCTTCCTCCTAAAATTCGTCTTCTTCTATTTTCTGATTGAGCCGCTCGTTACAAAACTGGATCATTTTTTTTGAATCAGTTAGCACCTGCTGGATCAAAACAGTTGTCTCTACTTCAGCGTCCAACCGAGATACTAGCTCAATCAATAGTGGCAAATTCAATCCGGCAACGAGATAGACATGATCCCGATTGATATATTGTAAGAATTCGTTGTTGACACTTCCGCCAAAAAGATCCGTCAGAACAATGATTTCTTTATCTTTGTACCTCATAAAAAGCTGCCTTACTGTTTCCGCTAAATCAAAATTCTCATCAGTATAGCAATCCAATACAGTAATAGAATGATTTTTCCCATAGATCAGCTCTAATGAATCTAATATCCCTGAAGCAAATTTTCCATGGGAAGCTAAGATAATTTCTCTATCCACTTTTTCATCTCCTCTTTTCACTTACACATACTAAAAAAGCAAGTTGCATGCCAAAATTAGTGGCAACAACTTGCTTATGTTCAAAATTCTTCTTCTATCGAGAGAAACTCTGTATCTTCACTCAAAATATCATAGATATAGGCAATCTCAGAATTGGGGATCATGACACTATAATGCTCTTCAATGACACTAAACGCAGATTTAATAGCAGATAACCCTTCTTTTTGACACTGCTTCCATTTCTCTAATCCTTGATAGGTTTCGATTGGCATTTGTCGGATCAATCGTTCAATGAGACAGCTCACATGGACATACAACGCTAATTTTTTGGGATTGCTGATGCTTCGATTCAACTGCACCTCTAATTCTCTCATAAAATGATCGATTTCTCCCATCACCTTCTCTGTATCTAGAATAGTCACGGAATCCAGTACTTTTTCCAATGAAAAATTACGAATGATGCGCTGATTGAATATTTCCTTCTCTGAAGCATTCATAGTAGTGTCCAACCATTCAGCTAGTACAGACATCTTTTCCCCCGAGATGAGGTCTTCTAATGAAAGATAGTCGATATTGGTGATATCAGGATCTGTGGTGCCAATCATTCCTACGACTTCGTATATGGAAAATAATGGGTCACTGTTTTTCTTATCTTTTAATTGCTGATATTCATATGGGATGATTTTCAACTGACAAGCCGTAGGTAAGCTTTTTTCTAGCAGTTCACTTAAGTGGACCGCCGTACCGATTCCAGTGAAGCAAGTAGTAATGAGTGCTTTGGGTTTGTTTTCCTCTGGATAGAGCAGTCGCCATTCTGGCTGGATCTGTCGAACAGTCTCTTCTGCTATCTCTTCTAATGATACATTTTTTTGCAGGCATTCCCCTACTGTGATTGCTAAAGGTGTCGTCACATTATTCAAAATCAAAAGCGGTACGGATAACTGTTTTTTAAAAAACTGATGGATTTCTTTCAGAGATCCCATGTCTACTAATATGATCAATCCATTTGAAACATCGCTGTTTTCGCAATAATCAAGGATTTCTGAAGCAATCTGCTGTGGTGTGACATCTAGTGGCATATCAAATGATTCAAATAGATCCTCTTGTAATAAACGATTTACTACATTTGCCATACTGCTAGCAGTTGCATAACCGTGAGCAGCAATCATCGCTTTTGGCAGTCGTTTTTCTTTTGACCATTTCGCTTTTTTTAGATAGATCGTCAGTAAAATCCGATCCATACTTGTGTCTTCAATATCTAATTTGATCTTACTTAATTCCAGAATTCGTTGGACATAGTGATAACTAGATGGATAAGACTGAGAAACTTGTTGTTCTAATTCTTTGATTAGTTGGATAATATCATGTTCTTCCGGTAACCATTTGATAGTGCTTCGCTGATAGAGATAGTAACTCAAGGCATAGACACTGTTTCCATCGAATTTGATTTGATAGGCAGTTTCCATTTGTCGAAAGGTCTCTCGGATAGATTGTGTCCAATAAACCAGCAGCTCGTGTTTTTCTTGTCTACTGGTCTCAAACAGCAAAAAATCAAATAATTGAATCACTTCTTGCTTTAATTTTCCTTCGCAAGAATATAGCAGACAGTTATTTTTCTTGAAATCAATTAGGATTTGCTCAAAACTTTTAACGATTCGCTGCTGTTCGGGCTGTTGCTTCTCCATTAATTGCTCTAAGGTCTGGTCTTGCGTAATATAGATTCCTTGCTGTGCTGTATTTTTAGTAATAGGCTGCGCAAGTAGTTCTTTTTGCAAATGATGGATCGTGACATGGATTTCAGGCTGTTCACGCTGTTCAGCATATGCTTTTGCTGCTGAAACTTTGACGATATTTTTCAGCTCTCCTATGTTTCCGGATAATTTCTGACTTATTAAAAGTGACAAAGCTGGTCCACTGACTGACAAAGGGCTCCCCATTTTTCTTTGTTCTTCGAGAAAAAAAGAGTACATCAGTTCTAGCCGTTCATTACGACTACGCTGATTAAGTGCAGGTAGTTCGATTCGGATAGGTATTCTTCGAATGAAAGTTGTTAAGAAATGACTAGTAATCTCTTCAGTCGTAGCAAAAAAGAGACGTGTTTTGATCCGGCGTGACAAATTAGGTTCTCCCATACGATAAATCACACCTTGATCAAGATAGGTGAACAGTTTTTCCTGACCTTCTGGTGTTAAGCGATGTACCTCGTCTAAAAACAAGATCCCACCATCTGCTGCTTCAAAAGCCCCTTTTTTATTTTCTTCTGCACCAGTGTACGCTCCCTTAACATGTCCAAACAAATTGCTAGTCAAAAGTTCAGGATTATCTGCATATTGTGCACAATTAAAAGTGATGAATGGTGCAGAATCTTCTAGCAGATCATGAAGCAGACAATACTGATAGACCAAATTAACTAAATAACTTTTACCTGTGCCACTTTCGCCTGTAATCAAAAGTGGTAATCCGCCATCTGGATAGTAAAGAGCTGTTTTGATTTGTTCGATACTTTCTTTCAAACTGGCGTCGTATCCGATCATAAAAGAGAATAAGTCTTTTGGTTGCGCGAAAAAAGGCTGTTCCTCTTTGAGATCATCGATAGAAAAATAAAAATTCGTGCGTAACTTAAAAAATTGTTTTTCAAAAGCTTCTTTGTGGAAATAAATCACTGGTCGAGAATTGATTTTGACTAGTAGTTGCTCATCATTTAACTGGTTCAAATAATGACTGACTGTGTTTCTTTTTACCCCAAAATGATCAGCTAACCTTTGTGCTGTAAAGACCTCGTTCATATGTTCTAAATCGAAAAAGGCTGTCTGGTTCTCTAAGTAACATAAAATTTCCTTCTTCAACAACTTATTCACCCCTCCTCCATCATAGAAAACGGATTCATTTTGTCAATAAAATCTTTAATAAAGAATTGAAAAATATATCTTATTATAGACAGCAGCCTACTTATCCCTTATAATTTTTATTCTAAAAAACGTACAGTTCCTTCCAGTTTTTATACTGGAATTTCAACATATGAAAGAATAAGGAGGCTATGACTATTCAATGAAATCGGATAAATATAAAAACAGGAAACATACTTCCTGGAAAACTTTTCGAGAAATCATCGGATCTTATCTCGCTGTAGTTGTATTTTTGCCTTTGCTTTATATGGCTATGACAGAACAAACTCGTTTTATTGGCGTAGATACGCAATATATAGCCGAAACAGGATTTTTATTCATCTTTATCTTGATTTTTGCGTTCTATAAATCCTTCCATACAAAATAAGATTCACAGATTTCAACTTTCCTGTCTGTTTTTAGCTATTACAAATCCTTATATGTGGTATAACAACAATTTATTGGCATAATGAGGAAAAACGAGTTATGATGCTTTCAGAGAGTAAAGAGGTACTGTTGTCACCATCCTTTTTATTGATTACGTACACCACTCTTAGTTTTTTCCCATTGATTACGAAAACAAGGTAGAAACATTGATGTTCCTACCTTGTTTTCTTTTTTTATTTTCAGATCAAAATCTCAAGTAGCTTTTGACTTGATGTCGGGAGGTTGTCTTCGTTCCATCAAACCTGATAGAATCTGCGCCAAACCATAGTTTTCTCCACTATTATTTATTCCTCTAAGATAGTACCCACAATAAACGAATAAATATTTTTCTCATTTTCATACTCCTTCTTTGAAAATCAATTAGATTTCTCTCAACCCACTTTTTTACAAAAATTACGTAGCAAAAAAGATTGCAAGAACAAATTAAAAAAGAAGTAAATAGAGTTTCATCTATAAACATTTACTTGATATATTTTTTATGCAGAATTCATTTATAGAAAAATTAAGTAAAATAGACGTTCCTATGAATGAAGAGACTGGCATGTTTTCTCATTTTCTTTTTTTTAAAAAAAATAGTCTATTCAATTTCTAAAGCTTCTTCATAATAAAACTTTCATTTATGAAAAGGCTTGTTCTCTTTTCATTCTAAATTTCCTAAGCTACAATGTGGTAGTACTTGTTTTTTCAATTGTGGACAAATAAATAATAGGAGGAATCATATGATTCAGTTATTACGTTATGCAAAAGACTATCGTAAGCAAATCATTTTGGGCCCGTTCTTCAAATTTCTTGAAGCTGTCTTCGAACTTGTCCTGCCTTTAATGATGGCTTCCTTGATCGATAATGGACTAAAAATGAATGACCGAGGAAAAATCATTGAAATGGGCTTATGGATGGTCGCTATGTCTGTGATTGGTCTGATTTGTGCTATCATTTGCCAATACTATGCTTCAGTAGCTTCACAAGGATTTGGTACAGAGTTACGTAATCAGCTAATCAAAAAAATCAATACTTTCTCTCACAACGAGTTGAATCATTTTGGAACAGATACCTTGATCACCCGAATGACAAACGACATCAATCAGCTTCAGCTAGCTTTAGCAATGGTCATTCGTTTATTGATCAGAGCACCGTTTTTAAGTATCGGGTCAGTGGTCATGGCTTTTGTGATCGACTGGGAAGTAGGTCTGTTTTTCTTAGCATTATTGCCTATTTTCTCAATCATTTTATTTTTTATCATCAAAAAAACCGTTCCTCTCTACCAAAAAGTGCAAGAAAAACTAGATCAGCTCAATGAACACGTTAGTCAGAATCTTAGCGGTGTTCGTGTCATCCGCGCATTTGCGCAGACAAAAAAAGAAACAGAGAAGTTCGATAAAAGCACAAATGATCTAGCGAACAATTATTTACGTGTTTCCAATATCTCTGCCCTATTATCACCTGCTACAACCTTGATCATGAATGTCGGGATCATCTGTTTGCTGACAGTTGGCGGGATCAAAGTAAATATTGGTAGCTTGCAACAAGGACAAGTTCTTGCTTTGATCAATTATATGAATCAAATGCTTTTGGCACTGATCGTTGTTTCAAACCTCGTCGTGATCTTCACACGTGCCGAAGCTTCAGGAAATCGGGTGAAAGAGGTGCTAGACACAGAAAATTCGATTCTTGAAGCTGAGGTCAGTACTACTCCCGATTTTTCTTCTGAAGCAATTATCGCTTTTGACCATGTTGACTTCCGTTATACTCCTGATTCTGGTCTTTCTCTCCAAAATATTACATTTCAGCTGAAGCGAAATACAGTCCTTGGAATCATTGGTCCAACCGGAAGCGGGAAAACGACTTTGACACAATTGATTCCGCGTTTCTATGATGTCAGTTCCGGTACAGTTATAATGGACGGAATGGATGTTCGTTCTTGGCAGCTGGATCATCTCCGTCAGCAAATTGCTCTTGTTCCCCAAACTTCTGTACTATTTACCGGGACTATTCGTGAAAACCTTCAATGGGGTAAGAAAGACGCCACAGAAAAAGAATGTTGGGAAGCTCTGAAAATCGCTCAGGCAGAAGAATTTGTCCGTCAGCTTCCAAATGGTTTAGATACAAAAGTCATGGAAAATGGGAAAAATTTCTCTGGCGGACAAAAACAGCGACTGACGATTGCAAGAGCTTTGATTGCCAAGCCAGCATTACTGATTTTAGATGACTCTTTAAGTGCGTTGGATTATCAAACAGACTTGGATTTGCGTAAGGCGCTACAGACTTATCTTGGCAGTACAGTGATTATTATCTCCCAACGTGTCCGCTCTATTCAAGAAGCACATCATATCTTAGTGATGGATCAAGGTAAGATTGCTGCTCAGGGTACCCATGAAGAATTACTTGCTCAATCAGCAGAATATCAGGAAATCGTCGCATCACAGGAGGAAGAATAGTTATGAAAGTAAAAAAATTATCCTTGCAGACGCTCCGCCGATTCATTCCTTACCTTACTGCCTATGCAAAAGACATTTGGCTAGCTGTGATACTAGGAATCATCAATGGGATTGCAACAGTTGTGATGACGTTACAAATTGGTCAAAGTATCGATCAAATGATTGGAGAAGGACAGGTCCGCTTCAATCGACTGTTCCATTTACTTATTCTATTCGGTGGTATCGTTTTAATCAACGTAGTCAGTCAATGGCTCATCCAAGTGTTAAGCAATCGGTTAGCTTACTTATCCGTTGCAAAATTAAGAAAAGATGCATTTGCTCATCTGAATCGATTGCCACTTCGTTATTATGATCAAAACTCCCACGGAAATATCGTCAGTCGATTTACAAATGATATGGACAATATTTCCATTGCAATTTCTGCGGCCTTCAATCAATTATTTTCTGGAGTGGCAATCATCATTCTTTCGTTTATTTTTATGATGCGTCTAAGTCCACTTCTGACATTGGTCGTTCTTTGTTCTACACCAATTATTTTCCTTGTGAGTTGGATCGTTGCTCGTGCTTCACAAACAAATTTCGATAGACAGCAAAGGATTATTGGGGATATCTCGGGCTTTGTGACCGAACGAATCGGTAACCAGAAAATCGTGAAAGCTTTTCAGCAAGAAGAAGCTAGTCAACAGCAATTTGAACTGCTAAATGCTGATCTATATGAAAAAGGACAACGGGCACAATTTTCTTCTTCCTTGACAAACCCGTCTTCTCGTTTTGTAGATCACCTTGCTTATTTATCGATTGGTTTAGTTGGCGGCCTATTGGCATTGAAGAGTGGTTCGTCAATCACTGTTGGTGTGATTTCCAGCTTTACGATCTACTCAAGTCAGTTTTCTAAACCATTTATCGAACTTTCTGGAATCACGACACAACTGCAAACCGCTTTTTCTGGTCTAGAACGAGCATTTGATTTGATCGATCAGCCAGAAGAAAAGCCTGATTTGCCAGATGCCTATGCCTTGGAACCCAAAAATATCAAAGGAAAAGTCTCTTTTGATCATGTTTCTTTTTCTTATGACCCCAAGCAGCGTTTGATCGAAGATTTCAATTTTACTGCTTATCCAGGTCAAACCATTGCTATAGTAGGAAAAACAGGGGCCGGAAAATCCACACTTGTTAATTTGCTGATGCGTTTTTATGACACAACAAAAGGAACAATTACAGTCGATGACCATGACATCCGCTCTATCCAACGTGATACATTACGTAAAAGTTTTGGAATGGTGTTACAAGATACTTGGCTATTTGACAGTACATTGCGAGAAAATCTTCGTTTTGGGAATCCGGAAGCAAGTGACGCAGAAATCAATGATGCCCTAAAAGCCTCTTATATGTATGAATTTGTAGAACGTTTGCCGGAAAAATTAGATACTAAGATTGGCGGTCAAGGGTTAAAGATATCAGATGGACAACGCCAACTGTTGACGATTGCTCGAACGATGATCAGTAATCCCCCTATGTTGATCTTAGATGAAGCTACCAGCTCAGTCGATACATTGACAGAGAAAAAAATCCAACAAGCCTTCTTAGCAATGATGGAAGGAAAAACCAGTTTTGTGATTGCCCATCGCCTGTCCACAATCAAAAATGCGGACCAGATATTAGTGATGGATCAGGGAGCTATTGTCGAAATGGGCACCCATGATGAGCTGCTTCAAAAAGATGGTTATTACCGACGGCTCTATCAAGCACAATTCACAGCACAATAAAAACAAGCAGTCTTCTGGGATGGGAAGACTGCTTGTTTTTTATTTAGCGTGGATCGCTAAACTTCTTAAAATTTTTTTGTAAGGAATACTACGTCCTACGTAATAAATGGCAATTGATTGAATCGGTAACCATATTACTGTTTTTAACAGGCGGGGCGCCCAAACGACCCAGCTGAACAATGGCACATGGTACATCAACGCAAGCCATAATGGTGTCAAAAATAAGTTGATGATCAGCGTGACACTAAGCGTAGCCAGAATGGCATTTTTCCAAGTGATCTCTTTTCGATAGAAAAAGAATCCGTAGATTGCTCCTTCAATAAATGCATTCAATGTAAATCCAATAAAGAATGCAGATTTCGAGAAGAGGGCCATTCCTACTAAATCAGCTAAAACTGCGCCTATCCCTGACCAAAAAGGACCAAAAAGAATGCCCATGATCACTTGTGGAATAAATGTGACACTGATTTTAATAAATGGGGTCTCGATTGCTACCAGTCGGGACAAAGTGACCATCAATGCAATCAATAAGCCCATAATAGCAATCATACGTGCGTCTAACCGGTGTTTCTTCATTTTTAGCATCTCCTTTAAGAGCTGCTACATCGTATCATGCAGCGAATGCGAAAATAAAACCGCGAACATTACGTCCTTCGTCCAAGAGGCAACATCCCATCCTCTTAGCACTTAACGCTTTATTTTCTACTCTGTATTATTTTTGGGATCTTTTCCCACAGAAACTATAGCATATTTTCACATTTACTGCAAATACGAAAAACTAATATTATTGTTTATATTATCCAATACGTTCGTATTATATCGCATATTATCAGTTTGTTTAGCTTTTATAGCTACATATAGGCGAACATTAAACGTTATTTTTCCATACGCTTATCCATCAAAATGAAAGTGGATGCTTGTCTATTTCATGGACGATTCTTCGAAAATCTAGGAAGCCGGCTTCCAGTCCTCTTAGTAGCACCTCAGCTGTTCCGATATTCGTAGCTAACGGAATCTCATAGACATCAGATAAACGGATAAGTGCTGTTACATCTGGTTCATGGGGCTGTGCAGCCAGCGGGTCTCGAAGAAAAATCACCAAATCTAACTGATCCTCCGAAATCATGGCTCCAATTTGCTGATCCCCGCCTAACGGTCCGGATTTAAACCGATGGATCGGCAAGCCGGTTGCTTCCGTGATCCTCTGCCCAGTCGTCCCGGTAGCAAAAAGTTCATGTTTTTCCAATATTGTTTTATACGCTGTTGCTAATTTCACCATCATAGGTTTTTTTCGGTCATGAGCGATCAAAGCGATTTTCATAAGAGACACTCCTTTTGATATTGTTAACATACTTATTTACTCCAGTGTATCAGTTTTTATTTCTTATGGATATTTATTAAAGCTTAAAACTAGCACATTGACAAAAAAAAGAAAAAATTCTTGTTCAACATGACATTGAAGTTAGTTAACGCTTTCATTTATACTTTAAATAGTTAATAAAACTAAAAAAGAAAGTGTGGAACGTATTATGGTAGAAATGGCTCTGAAAAACGTATATAAAAAATATGACAATGCAGAAAATTATTCTGTAACTGATTTTAATCTATCAATCAAAGACCGTGAATTTATCGTTTTTGTTGGTCCTTCCGGTTGTGGAAAGTCAACTACTTTGCGAATGATCGCGGGACTGGAAGATATCTCTGAAGGAGAACTAAATATCGGCGGAAAAGTCATGAATGACGTGGCACCTAAAGACCGTGATATTGCCATGGTTTTCCAAAACTACGCATTGTATCCTCATATGACTGTTTTTGATAATATGGCTTTTGGCTTGAAATTACGTAAATATGATAAAGCAGACATCAAAAAACGTGTGGACAATGCAGCAGAGATCTTAGGTCTGACAGAATACTTGAAACGAAAACCAGCTGCTTTATCTGGTGGACAACGCCAACGTGTGGCATTGGGACGGGCAATCGTTCGGGATGCAAAAGTCTTCTTAATGGATGAGCCATTATCAAATTTAGATGCTAAATTACGTGTAGCCATGCGTGCTGAGATTGCCAAACTTCACCAGCGTCTTGAAACAACGACCATCTATGTTACTCACGATCAGACAGAAGCAATGACTATGGCTGACCGAATCGTTATCATGAAAGACGGATTTATCCAACAAATCGGTACACCGAAAGAAGTTTATGATACACCCGTCAATATGTTCGTTGCCGGCTTTATTGGATCTCCTGCCATGAACTTCTTTAATGTGACATTGAAAAATGGTGTTATCACAGATGGACATGGGCTTAAGCTTCGTATTCCTGAAGGAAAAAACAAAGTATTAGTTGAAAAAGGTTATGAAGGAAAAGAAGTTATCTTCGGTATTCGTCCAGAAGACATCCACAGTGAACAAGTAGCCCTTGAAGCTTCACCTGAAGCCGTAGTGAAATCAGAAGTTGTCGTTTCCGAATTACTTGGAGCTGAAACGATGCTTTACACAAAAACTGGTTCTACTGAGTTCATCTCAAAAGTAGATGCAAGAGATTTCCATAAACCAGGCGAAATAGTCGACCTTGCCTTCAACATCAGCAAAGGCCACTTCTTTGATAAAGAAACAGAACAAGTCATCAAACTTCCATAAATTGCCCCCTGTTAGAGCTGTGCCAGAAGATGTTGGTGCAGCTCTTTTTAGGACAAAAAACTCTCATCTTAGAGGATTTATTATCCATTACTAGATGAGAGTTTTTTTTTTGAGAGATCATGTCTAATATGTCGTTTTCTTCGCGTACCCTTGAATCGACTCTTTCCGATTTTCTTTTTTTGCTGCCGTAAATACGGGGATATCAAAATATTTGCTGAGTGTTCCTGCTATAAAATAAGCAATATTATAATCAACTAAACTGTGGATAAGCCCACCAATCCCCATCAAGATGAATACTGTATAAAAATATCCTTGAGAATAATATGTTTCAGGCATATTACCAATAAAGTAAAAGATGCTGACTACTAGCATTTCTGCTAAAGAATGAATCACACCGATCACAAAATTGAACCCTTGGAAACGCCAATTAGCAAAAGTAAACTGTCCATTTTTTAAAACGATACTCGGATGCTTTTGCAAGTACCAAGCCCCAATCAACGCAAACACAAGATGTGACAATGCTCGCAATGCGATGATAACCGGCGTTGTTAAAAAGAAACCAAATGTCGTACCTAGCGCAACAGCCACTGCAACTCCTGGTGTAAAAAACATCGCAATAAATAATGGCACATGAGACGCCAAAGTAAAGGAAGCTGGTGGAATCATGATTTTAGGCATGACCATTGGGATAATGACCCCCATCCCAATCAATAAAGCAGAAATCGTTAGTTTTCGAACTGAATTTTTTCTCATTTTTTCTCTCTCCTAATATGTCTTGACACATAAATGTCGACTTAGTATAACTCACTTACTAATAACTGTCAAGACACATATTCTTTTCTAAATCCATACAAAATGAGTGTGAGTATCAAGTAATAAGACCAACTAACTCAAAAACATGAGAAGCTGTTTTTTGAAATTGTTCCTTGTGACTTAGAGTTAAACGGCAGGACCACAACCTCTTTCTTAAACGGTGTTCAATCAGCTGAACCTCGGTATTAGCTCAAAAAACGGCAAAATATGAGGAACTATTTTGCCGTTTGTTTCTCTAATACTCAGGTCAAAGCGCTGATTTCACAACCTTTCCACTAAACGGTGTTCAAAAGCTTGCATCTGCGGTAATAAGCCCAAACAAACGAAAAACATGAGGAACTATTTTTGTTTGGCTGTTCTTATTACTTGATGCAGGACAGCTTTTTCACAACTTCTGTCACAACCTCTTTTTTTACTGCATATTTTCTGACATCGCATTGCTTAATGCGGCGAATTCTTGTAATGACAAAGTCTCCCCACGACGTTTTGGATCGATTCCAGCTGTTTCCAAGCTTTTTGCTAACCATGCTTTTGTCTGGTCATCTTTGCCATACGAATGCTGCAAGTTATTCCAAAGCGTTTTTCTTCTTTGCTGAAATGCCGCTTTTGTCAATCGGAAAAATGCTTTTTCGTCTGTCACTTCGACTGCCGGTATATCTCTTCTTGTCAGTTTCAAAATCGCTGAATCTACATTTGGCTGAGGGACAAATACTGTTTTTGGTACGATGAATGCTAAACTGGCTTCCATATAATATTGAACAGCAATCGATAATGAACCATAAGCTTTCGTTCCTGGTTCAGCAGAGATACGATCAGCTACTTCTTTTTGCATCATGACGACTAGTTCATCCACAACCAAATCTGATTCAAGAAAATGCATCATGATCGGTGTCGTAATATAGTAAGGTAAATTCGCTACGACTTTTAACGGAAGCTCCTCATGAAATGTTTCTCTAACAGCTGTTGACAAATCGGTCTTTAAAATATCTTGATGTACAATAGTCACATTGTCATAGGGTTGCATCGTATCAGCCAATACAGGGATCAAACGATCATCGATCTCAAATGCTACGACTTGTTTTGCATGCTTGGCTAATTGTTCCGTCAATGCACCGATTCCTGGTCCAACTTCGATCACGTTCGTATGTTCATCTATTTGCGCAGTTTCTACGATTTTCCTTAAAATATTTGGTTCAGTCAGAAAATTTTGTCCTAAACTTTTTTTAAATGAAAAACCATGTTTCAATAAAATCTCTTTTGTTCTAGAGGGTGTCGCAATTTCACGATATTCACTCATGTTGTTCCTCCACTATTTTCATTGCTTGGGCGAGTTCTTTCGGCGTAATACGAAACATCTTCAAACGTTTTTCCAATTGTTTGCCGTTCGTGTAACCGATGCGCAACTCGTCACCTAGTTTTTCTCGTTTTTCTTTTGCTTGTGCCCCAGCTATTAAACCATAGTCTAAAAGGTCTTGTCTAGTGATTTCAGAAACAGCCGTTTGGGAAATGTCTGGCGTCACGACCTTTTTCAATGCTTCTAAAATAGCAGCATCACTTGCATGCTCGACACCAAGGCTTCCCTTTTTCTTTGGTTTAGCTTGTGTGCGCGGCAAAAAAGCATGTTTTGCCTGAGGAACAGCTTCCATAATGATTTTTCTTATTTTTTCTCCTGAAAAATCAGGATCGGTAAAAACGATCACTCCACGAGTCTCTTGGGCATGTTCAATTTGCATCAGGATCTCTTCATTGATTGCAGACCCTATTGTTTCTATCGTATCTGCATCAACTACTTCCCGCAGCCTTCTTGTATCGTCTTTTCCTTCAACGACTATAATCTCTTGGATCTTCATCTTATCCATGTTCGCTTAGACCAAATAATCGGTGCGCATTTGTCCATGTTTGGGCAGCCACTTCTTCTGTCGGAAGATTCCGAAGTTCAGCAATCTTTTCTACTGTATAACGAGTATAGCCTGGTTCATTTCGCTTTCCTCTAAAAGGAACTGGTGCCAGATAAGGGGCATCTGTTTCCACAAGTAATCGTTCGATTGGTACATTTGCTGCAGCCTCTTGGACGTCTAATGCTTTTTTGAAAGTGACGACACCGCTAAATGAAATATGCATCCCTAAGTCAAGAAATCGTTTTGCCCATTCATAATCACCACTGAAACTATGCATGATTCCACCGATATCTCGAACATCTTCTTCTTTTAGGATTTGATACGTGTCTTCAAGTGCTTCTCTAGTATGAATACTGATTGGTAGGTTCATTTCTTTTGCGATAGCAATCTGTCTGCGAAATACTTTATCTTGGACTTCTTTCGGGTCTTCCATCCAATGATAATCCAAGCCAATTTCCCCTAATGCTACAACCTTTGGTAAAGTCAATTGTTCTTGTAATTTATTTTCGATTTCTTTCGTATAACTGCCAGCCTCTGTCGGATGCCAGCCGATAATACTGTATATATTTGGATAGTCATGGCTTAATTGCAAAGACTTTTCAATCGTTGGCGTATCGAAGCCCACGACCGCCATTTTCGTTACCCCCATTTCTTGTGCTCGCTGAATCGTTTCTGGAATATCTTCATTGAACTGTTCAGCATTTAAATGGGTATGAGAATCAAATATCATGTTTATCTCTCCTTTTCATTCTTACTTTAGCACATAAGCACTACTTGCAGAAGTAGCAAAAATCAAAATAGAAGAACTTGTTTTATTGAAATAGAAAAAGCACGAAGATCTAGAGGACCTAGTTCGTACTTTTTCTGTCTGTTGTTGAAATATTTTACTCTTCTGAGCGTTTTTTCTTTTTTTGATAATAGACTGGGATACCTATCAAGGTAACACCTATACCGATCAATGCTAATTTCGTTTGCGTCATCATCGTCATACCTAAAATGAAAATAGCACCGAGAATCGCAATAATCGGAACGATTGGATAAAGTGGTACTTTATATGGACGTGGCAATTCCGGCGCTTTTTTTCTTAAAATAAAGACACCGATAAAAATCAGTAAACTGAATAGCCACATCACAAAAATCAACATGTCTGTTAAAAAGTCGAAAGAACCAAGGCTCATCATAATACAAGCTACTGCTAACTGGAAAACCGCAGGAACATAAGGAACCGTAAACTTCTTTGAAAGCTTTGTCAGCTGTTTACTGAAAGGTAGCTCGTCTTCTAAAGCCATCGCATAAGGCACGCGGATCCCAGTTAGTGTATAACCGTTCAATGCACCGTATACCGAGATCAAGATCCCAATAGTGACCAGCTTTCCACCGATTCCTCCAAAAATGACGTCTGATGCTTCAGAAGCTGCATTCAAATTACCGGCAAGATGATCAATCGGCAAAGTTTTCAAAAAAACAAAATTGATCAATAGATAAACGACTGTTACAAAACTCAAACCAAGAATAATTGCTTTAGGCAAATCTTTTTCCGGCCGTTTCATTTCCCCTGCCATTGCACCGACACCTAACCAGCCGTCATAAGCAAACAACGTTGCTAACAACGCACTGCTCAATCCTTCGACAAAAGTAACATCTTTTCCAGCTTCGATTGGAAATAACTGGACAGTTCCTTGTCCTGGGGTCAATAATCCCCATATGACAATCACAGCAATTGGTATTAATTTAACAATCAACGTCACTGATTGTACAGAAGCACCGACTTTTGTCCCTAACAAATTCAACCCTGTCACAGAAACAGCGGTGATCACTGCAATCAACAAAAGATAATCGGTAGATAATTGTAATAAGTTCGTCAATTGTGTCGCAAAGATAATCGATAATGCAGCAATATTAGCAGGAAAGTAAATCAAGCTTTGCGCCCATCCTAATAAAAAGCTGGGCAATTTTCCATACGCAGCTTCAATATATTTTACAGCTCCACCAGTTTCCGGGATTGCTGTAGCTAATTCAGCCACTGTCAATCCAGCACAGATCGTTAAGAAACCACCCAAAAGCCAAGCTAGCAATGTCAAACTTGTAGACTGAGTACTAGCAGTAACAGCAGCAGTTTTGAAGAAGACGCCTGCACCGATCACGGTTCCCATAACGGTAGCTAATGCGCCAAACAGATTGATTTCTCGTTTTAGTTTGCCTTTCATTCCCATCCTCTTTCTTCTTTGAAATTTGGTATAATTTTCAGTATAACTGAGAATATTTTAATTTACCATTCTTTTTTCTCCACTTTCAGTGAAAAACTCCCTCTTAAGACGGATGTATTTCTTTTTTATTTTTCGTATACTAAACCTACCTTTTCCACGAAGGAGGAACAGTTTATGGATTTTAAGCGTTCTTATCCGAAATTAGCAGATTATTTATCCAACCGGGTCGATTTTTCCCGTAAAGAACAACAGCAGTCCCATTGGCATTGGTTCACATTAATTTTATTTGGATTAATGACTGTTGCAACGTTATCACAAAAACTAATATTGCTGACTTTGTTCATCGCAATCGTTGCATTGATCAAAGGTCCTGTGATGATCTTGTGGGGGATGTTGTATTCCTTTTTGGTTGGGCTTTTTCCGCCTATCGGTATTTTGCTTTCAGCGATTTTCTTTTTATTGAATATCGGAACATTTACAAAGAACTGGCGGATGACCTTAGTCGGGATCTATTTTTATTTCTATCCTTTTGGAGTGATGGCACTTAGTGAAGTCATGCATTGGGATAATCATTGGTTTATAGCTGGCTCCTTGCTTTTAGGGTTGATCTTGTTACACGTGATGTTGACAAAGCTCTATCAACATTATGGTATCGGACGTACGATTTTCTGGTATGTCTTTTCGATCCCATTTGCACTGCTTACTGCTCTCTTACCAAGCCGTTTGAAGACAAAAATAAAAGGTTACCATAAAATCAAGTGATAGGATTTTTACAAAATAAAGAAAACAATCATCGAAGTCAAAGCCGATGATTGTTTTTTTATCTATATTTTCAATCACACATATAAGAGCACAAACTAATTGAACATAAAGTGATAGAACTTATAATTAACACATCAACGCTACTGTTAGATATAAATATAGATGTAATAAAGTCATTGCATTCAAACTTTATGAATGTAAGGACAATAAAAAAGAGTACCAGATGAATCAATTAAAATCTGCCCGACCCTTTATCATTATGCTTTTTTTCTGTTTTTACGATTCCTATTAGTATTATTCTAAATTAACAAAAATCAGCGAAGCTCGTACTTCTTTTTCTAGGATTTATTTTGGATAGTTCTCTGTTTCTGTATTATATGATTGGCTTCAAGTAATAAGAAGGAATTTACGAAAATTGCTTCTCAAATTTCGGAAAAAGGGGGTATGACACAACTAGTGTCATACCCCCTTTGAATTTCTATGCGATTTCTGAGCCATTTGGCATGGATTTTGGTGCTTCGATTACTTGTAAAGAGCCATCTGGTGCTTCTGCAGAAAGGATCATTCCTTGACTGATTTGTCCACGCATCTTTCGTGGTTTCAGATTTGCTACAATGACGACTTTTTTCCCGATCAATTCGCTTGGATCAGGATAAAATTCAGCGATTCCTGACAAGATTTGACGGTCTTGGCTGTCTCCAGCATCTAGTCGGAATTGCAGCAACTTATCTGCCCCTTCTACTTTTTGACAGTTGATGACTTCTGCTACTTTTAGTTCTACTTTTTCAAATACATCAAATTTGATTTGTTTTTCTTTCGTTGAAACAAGTTCTGTTTCTTCTGGATCCCATTTGACTGTATCTTCGTTTGTTTGAGTACCTTCAGACATTTTTTCTTGAATAAAAGCAACTTCTTCTTCCATATCTAAACGTGGGAAGATTGGTGTACCTTTTGCAACTACTTTTGTTCCTGAAGGAAATTCGCCAAAGTGTAATCCTTCAAGATTCATTGTTTCAGAGTCCAATCCTAGTTGATTGAAGATCTTCTCTGGCGTTTCTGTCATGATTGGCTGAAGTAATATCGCTGCGATACGCAAAGATTCAGCTAAATGGATCATGACACTATTCAATTCAGCTTTCTTTTCTTCGTCTTTTGCTAATACCCATGGTTCTGTTTCATCAATGTATTTGTTTGCACGAGAAATCAGCACCCAGATTTCAGCCAATGCTGTATTGAATTCCATTTTTTCCATTGCATCATGGTAACGTCCGACAACGTTAGCAGCCGTCGTAGACAGTTCACTGTCAAATGGAGTGACAAGTGAGGCATAGTCAGGAACGAGTCCATCACAATATTTGTTGATCATAGCAATCGTTCGATTCAATAAGTTCCCTAGATCATTTGCCAGATCATAATTGACACGGGAAACAAAATCTTCTGGCGTAAAGACACCATCTGACCCAAACGGAACAGCACGAAGCAAATAATAACGGAGTGCATCTAAACCATAACGTTCCACAAGCATTTCAGGATAAACGACATTTCCTTTTGATTTAGACATTTTTCCGTCTTTCATCAATAGCCAGCCATGCCCAAATACTTTTTTAGGTAGAGGCAAATCAAGGGCCATCAGCATGATTGGCCAATAGATCGTATGAAAGCGAACGATTTCTTTACCGACCATCTGAACATCTGCAGGCCAGTATTTTTCGAATAGACTTTCATCTTCGGAGCCATATCCTAGTGCAGTAATATAATTGGATAATGCATCGATCCATACATACACCACATGTTTCGGATCACTCTTGACTGGTACTCCCCAAGTAAAAGTTGTTCGTGAAACTGCAAGATCCTCTAATCCTGGTTTGATAAAGTTGTTGATCATTTCGTTTTTACGAGATTCTGGCTGGATGAATTCGGGATGTTCTTCATAGTATTCCAACAGACGGTCTGCGTATTTGCTCATGCGGAAGAAGTATGATTCTTCTTTTACCAATTCTACTTCGTGTCCACTTGGCGCTTTACCACCGATCACGTTACCTTCGTCATCTTTGTACACTTCTGCAAGTTGTGTTTCTGTAAAGAATTCTTCGTCAGAAACAGAGTACCAGCCTTCATATTCACCTAAGTAAATATCTCCCTGTTCTAATAAACGATCAAATATTTTTTGAACAGCTGCTTTATGGTAATCATCTGTCGTGCGAATGAATTTATCATAACTGATATCAAGCGTTTTCCATAATTTCTTGACATCAGCCGCCATTTTATCTACATATTCTTGCGGTTTTACACCTAGTTCTTCTGCTTTTGTTTCGATTTTTTGACCATGTTCATCCACTCCAGTGAGATAAAACACATCAAAGCCCATCAACCGTTTATAACGAGCAATTGCGTCACATGCAATCGTAGTATACGAGTTGCCGATATGAAGTTTGCCGCTTGGATAATAGATTGGCGTAGTGATATAAAAAGTTTCCTTTTCTGCCACGGGGCTCTTCCTCCTTTATCGCATGATGCGAATTCGTTTCCTTGCTAGTATACCATAAAAAAAGCATGCTGTTAGCTTTTTTTCAAAATGAAAAAGACTGGATAAACGACTTCTATCTACGTTCAATCTATCCTTTAAAAGGATGAATAGGTTGAATAAATGCGGGTTTTTGTTTTGTTTCATATCTACTAAAAAACGGCTTTTTATTTCTCCCCTCACACGTGGTATAATAAAGACTATCTATCTTAGTAAGGGACTGGAACAATCATGCAGAAGAAACATCTTTTTTTTACACTTAGTATTGCTTTTCTTTCATTAGCACATTTAATATTCAGCTATTTTTATATTCGTATGTATGGTTATTTTAACCTCCATGGGCATTTGAACAGTTTTATGACAGCAGCTTGGATTTTGCGTTTTATCATTGACGTATATATCGTTATTTGTGGCTTCTTTGCCATTCGTGAAGAGCGGTATAAAGTATTGCCGTTTTATCTGCTTTTCTTTTTATTCAATCTCATACTTCCATTTATTTTTCATATTTAAATGATAACCTAGATTTTTCAAGTAAATCCTTGGTTTTTTTTCAGAGTCTGCTACAATAAGGTAAAAAGTACTTTTACTGTCAATGGAGGTGGTCAGATGAACCGTTTTGCTTCTAAAGAAGAAGAAAAATTATATTATGAACATGAAGCAAGTGAAGAAGAATTTCTTAACTGGTATCAAAAACAGGAACGTCCAGAATATGACAAGCCCTCTTTGACTGTCGATATCGTACTGATGTGCTATAACAAAGAAGAAGATCAGCTGAAAGTTTTGTTGATCCAAAGAAAAGGGCATCCTTATCGAAATTCATGGGCATTGCCTGGTGGCTTTGTCCAAAAGGATGAGTCAACTGGAGAAAGCGTCTTAAGAGAAACAAAGGAAGAAACTGGTGTGGTTATTTCAAAAGAAAATATTGAGCAACTGCATACATTCAGTACGCCTAATCGAGATCCGCGAGGCTGGGTCGTCACAGTCAGCTACTTAGCCTTTATTGGAGAAGAACCGCTAATCGCCGGAGATGATGCCAAGGAAGTACGCTGGTTCACACTAGAACGTCATAGTAACAAGATCCATTTATCTAGCGGAGAAGTGGCTATCTCGCTTGATTTAGTCACTGGAGAGTCTTCTGGCAAAGATACTTTGGCTTTTGACCATAGTCAAATCATCTTGAAAGCATTCAACCGTGTAGTCAATAAAATGGAACACGAGCCGCAAGTTCTACAAGTTTTAGGTAAAGATTTCACGATTACGGAAGCTCGAAAAGTATTTGCTAAATTCTTAGGGATCGATTATAAAACGATCGATCATTCCAATTTTAAGAAAGCTATGCTCCAATATTTCGATGAGATCGGTGAACGTCCTGTAGGAATCGGCCGTCCTTCAAAAATCTATCAGCTCAAGCCGGGGCACCATGAATAAGGTTGTGAGCAAAAGATTCAGACCTAATCATTCAAGAAAAAACGCAAAAACAACTCTTTGTGAGTTACGTTTTTTGTTTCAGAATTTTGATGTATTCGTAAACTTTCTGAATAAAAAATTAACAATAGCAGAAAAAGCTCGTACGAACTTTTTCTGCTATTGTTTTATTGGTTTGTCATAATTAGTGAGCTTTTCTTCAAAAGAAAAATTCCTAGAAACAAAAGTCATTAAGACTTTTTATTAACAAGGCTAACCCTAACGCTCCTATCAGTTTCATTCATTTTTTATCCCTTGATAACCGAATGTCTGCCCATTTTTTCTACTACTTGGCTCTTTCTTACGGAATTGCTTTCTTCTGCTCCGTCGGTATTGATCAAAAGAAATTTTTTATTATACCATTGGGACTTATAACGCAATTTTGTTATTAATTTATGCCAGTCGTGAATAGAAAAATCAGCATGTGCCTCTTCTTTTGGAAAAGATTCTACAAATAAGTAGTCATATTGTTTGACCAATTTCCCAGATAATTGTTCAAGATAATCTTCTCGCTGGTTCTTTTGTTTCAGATAAAGATCCATTACTTTTCTCTTTTGTTTCTGATAATTGCTTGCCTGATCTAACCTGATCTTTCTATGGTGAGCGGAGCGGACTTTCACATTCAATTTCCGCTGTGCATGTTGCAGCTTTTCTTCTGTCTGGTGAAATTTTGGTAAAGTTACTTCTAGAGGTCGAGATGTTTGGATCAATGTCTTCGGATGATAGGCGATCCCGATCCATTTAGCTAAAGATTCTTTTTTTACTGGCGAAACATCACAAAGTAGTGCGACATAAAATTCTTCATTATATCGAGCAGAAATCGTAGCGGAGCGAATCGATCCTTCAACTGGCCGATGCTGATTTATCTTGATTAGTTCTTTTTGTTTTGGTAACTTTAAGTAGCCATTTTCCAGATAGATCGTACGGGTTTGGTTGTTGGTCGTATAAGATTGCCACATACTTTTTTTCGTTTTAAGCTTTGGGAAGCTGGCACGTCCCTTGAAATAATTGCGAAAAGCCCGATCCAAATTAAGCTGTGCATTTGCTAAAGCAAGACTGTCTACTTCTTTTAAGAATGGGTATTCTTTTTTTAATGTAGCGGGTGTGAGCGAAAAATTGGCTATTCCTGTTTGTTGCCAACTTTTCTGCCGCTTTTTCAGCAAATGGTTATAGGTAAATCGAGCACATCCAAAAGTACGAATCAATTGCTGTTTTTGTTCTTCTGTCGGATACATACGGAATTTAAAAGCTTTTAGCATCTATGTCCCTCCTAGTTAGCAACCAGAAGAGATTCCTTTTGTCGTTTTAGTTTTTTTGCGTAATATGGGACTTCCTGCTCAGTTGCATAGACAAAATGTTCTGGTGCGATTTCACGAAGTTGACGTACTTGTCCGTCATCTGGTTCAGGTTGATATTTGATTCTTCTGCGTTTTCTCTCATGGTCTGGATCTGGTAGAGGAATAGCAGATAACAAACTTTCTGTATAAGGATGAACACCGTGATTATAGATTTCATCACTTGTTCCCATCTCTAATAACAAGCCGTTATGCATTACACCGATTCGGTCACTAATATGTTTAACCATCGACAAATCATGTGCAATAAATAGATAGGTCAATTGATGTTCTTTTTGGAGATCTTGCAACAAATTGACCACTTGGGCTTGGATCGACACATCTAGTGCAGAAATTGGTTCATCACAAATGATAAAACGCGGTTTTACTGCCAATGCTCGTGCAATACCAATACGCTGGCGTTGCCCACCTGAAAATTCATGAGGATAACGAGTACCGTGGCTTGGATTCAATCCAACAGTTCTCAATAGATCATCGACTTTTTTTGCACGCTCTTCAGATGATTTAGCTAGTCCATTAACATCAATTCCTTCGGCAATGATATCTCTGACTTTCATACGAGGATTCAACGAAGCGTATGGATCTTGAAAGATCATCTGAACATCATGCCGGAATTTCGTCAAACCTTTTTTATCTTTGATCTTCGTTATATCTTGACCGTCGAATAATATCTCACCATCAGTAGGTTCATTCAAGCGAATGATCGTACGGCCAGTAGTGGATTTTCCGCTTCCAGATTCTCCAACTAAACCGAATGTTTCTCCTTCATAAATGTGAAAGCTGATGTCATTTACAGCATGTACTTCATTCTTTTTTCCTACATTGAAATACTGTTTCAATCCTTTAACTTCAAGTAGTTTATTTGGCATCAGCAATTCCTCCTTGACCGTAAGTATGTTTTTGTTTCTCTTTAAAGATAGCCCAGCGACGTTGGATTTCTTCTGGCGGTGTCACTTTGGGTGCCTGCGGAGCAAGTAGCCAAGTTGCTGCCTTGTGTGTTTTTGATAGTTCAAAAAATGGTGGTTCTTGTTCTGCATCGATTTTCATCGCGAATTCATTTCTTGGATAGAATGCGTCTCCTTTTGGCGGGTTCAATAAATCCGGTGGAGAACCAGGAATAGCATACAATCGATCGTTCGCACTATCTAATGTCGGCATTGAACCAAGCAGTCCCCAAGTATAGGGATGTTGCGGGTTGTAGAAAATTTCTTCCGATGTTCCAACTTCAACGATTCTTCCTCCATACATGACAGCGACACGATCAGCGACATTCGCTACTACACCAAGGTCATGAGTGATAAAGATAATTGATGTATCGATTTTTGTCTGAATTTCTTTCAGCAGCTCCAAAATCTGTGCTTGAATAGTCACATCAAGCGCTGTTGTAGGTTCATCAGCAATCAGGATTTCCGGATAACATACCAGTGCAATCGCGATCACGATCCGTTGACGCTGACCTCCTGAGAACTGATGCGGATAACTGTTGATACGTTTCTCAGCTTCGGGTATTCCAACTAATTTAAGCAATTCTAATGCAGCTTTTTGTCCCTCTTTTTTTGAAACTTTATTATGCTTTCTAAGGGACTCAGCGACTTGCTTCCCAATGGGCATCGTCGGATCTAAAGAGGTCATTGGATCTTGGAAAATCATCGCTATTTCTTTACCACGGATTTTTTGCATCTCTCTTTCTGATTTTCCAACGATATCGTTACCTTTAAAGAGGATTTGACCAGCATCTATATTGGCGTTGCTTGACAGCAAGCGCATGATGCTTCTGGTCGTCACTGATTTTCCACTTCCAGATTCCCCAACGATCGCCAATGTTTCTCCTTTATTCAAATGAAAATTGACACCGCGAATCGCTCGTACCTTTCCAGCATACGTATCAAAAGAGATTTCTAAGTCTTTCACTTCTAAAATTTTCGTCATCGTCTTCACTCTTTCATTTTAGGATCAAAGGCATCACGCAATCCATCAGCAAGTAAGTTAAAGCCAATCATGATAACCGATAAAGTTACTGCCGGAATCCATAATAGATAAGGCAGATACAGGAATGTCTTGTACCCTTCGCTCAACATCGTTCCTAATGAAGCTGACGGAGGCGTAAGACCTAAACCGATAAAGCTTAAAAAGGCTTCGAAGAAAATAGCAGATGGAATACTAAACATCATTTGAATAATAATGACACTAGAGATATTCGGCAAAATATGTTTGAATGCAATTTTCATTCTTGATTCACCTAATGTCAATCCAGCTAAAACATATTCTTGATCTTTTAATTTCATTGTTTGTGCACGAACGATACGTGCCATTGGTATCCAGTTTGTGATGGCCATAGCAGCCACGATTGAAAAAATTCCTGGTTCAAAAACGACCAACATCAAAATCATGACAACGAGGTTTGGAATTCCTGATAAGATTTCCAAAAAACGTTGCATCACGTTATCGACACGTCCGCCTAACAAACCAGAAACCAACCCGTAAGCTACACCAATCGTTACATCTAGTAATGCAGCAATAAATGCGATCAGCAACGAGATTCTCGTTCCCATAAATAAGCGGCTTAATACATCACGTCCCAAACCGTCTGTTCCTAAAAAGAAATTTACGTTTGAAGGGACGTTTGCTTGAGCATATTTATCAACAAGTTCACCACCAACCATTGCTTTTCCATTCAATCCATCGATATTGATTCCCGGAATACGAGGAGGCAAATTGATATAAGCCACGTTTTGGGCAGTTGGATCATGAGGAGAAACAAAGATTGTGATCACAGAGATCAAAATGATGACCAATAGTAAAACCATTGAAATAACGGCAGCTTTGTTTTTCTTTAAACGGCGCCATGAATCTTGGATAAAATTCAAAGAAGGTGCAGTAATCTGTTCACGTTCTTCTTCGGTATTTTTTTGTAATGGAAGAAATTCATCCGCAGGGATATCTGCAACTGTTTCATAACGCTTTGGTATCATTTCCATTTATCCTCGGCTCCCTTCTGAAACACGAATTCTTGGATCAACTAGACCGTACAATAGATCCACGATCAAAATAACAAAAATCAGCATAAATGAGTAAAGGATCGTTACAGCCATGATCGTAGGATAATCATTTGTTGTGATTGACTTAACGAATTGTTCCCCGATACCAGGAATAGCAAAGATATTTTCTACCACCAGTGATCCGGTCATCAATGCTACAGCTAACGGTCCTAATAAAGTCATCAATGGAATCAAACTATTTCGAAGACCATGTTTAAAGGCGATTTCCCAACGGCTCAATCCTTTTGCTTTTGCTAATTCCACATAATCACTATGCAGTACTTCCACCATTTCCGTACGGATAAACCGAGCAGAGTCAGCAAGCGGCGACATGGCCAACGCAATTGTTGGTAAGATTGTGTACACAAAGCCATCCCATTTTGCGATTGGCAAAACTTGTAATTTGATTGCAAAGATATATTGTAATAAAACAGCAAATACAAAGTTTGGAATGGAACGACCTAATATCGCTACGAGTGTAGAAGATGTATCTGCCCATGTATTTTGCTTCATGGCAGAGATCGTTCCTAAAATCGTCCCTAGGACTGTTCCAAAGATAATTGCCTGTAACCCTAACTGCAAGGATGGTCCGATTCTTCCAGCTAACAAATGTGCGACTGGCTGGTTTTTAAATTGGAAGGAAATTCCAAAATCTCCTTGAAGCAAATTAGAAAGATAAATCCCATATTGTACGATAACTGGTTTATCCAAACCGACTTGTTTATTTAGCATCTCGATTGTTTCAGGACTCAAACGTTCCTGATTCGTATATGGCGTGCCCGGCAGCAATTGCATCAAGAAAAAGGTGATTGTTGCAATTAACCAAAGCGTGATGATCATGAAAAAGACACGTTTTAATACATATTTGATATAACTATTCACTAATGTTTCCCCCTAGCTTTTGACTTCTGACAGATGTTTCGCTACATTATTAGATAATGAACCAAAAATAAAGGAGCAATCAAATGAAAAAAAAATCTATCCCCTACGCAGTAGCTTTTCTACTGATTCTGGTTATTTTAATAAAAAATCTCATCAACCATTCCTTTACACTCATTCAATTATCTAATGATCTATTCTTATGGTCATTGCCGTTTCTGATTATCGGCGGTTTTTTATGGGTCTTTTCTTCGGGTTTCTTCGATCATTTTCAGCGATCGGTCCATCTTGCACGAACAAGGAACCGAAAGAAAAAACCAGAATTTTCCTCGCTCTCGTCTGCCAGCTACGGTATGTACAGCTTTTGGCTGATCATTGCCGGAATACTAATTGCTCTTTCTGCTATTTTCATGCTTTTTTCTTTGTTAGGATAAGTGAATATGAGAACGAGGTTGCGACATTTGCCGCAGCCTCGTTTTTTCTCATGCTCACGGTATTAACGATTATTCTTCAACGTATGTCCATTTGTAATCCCATGAAGCGCCTGCCGCATGGTGAACGATACCTTTGATTTTTTCATTCACTAGGTGACCTTCTGCTTTTTGGTACACCGGAACGACACCCATATCATCAGAGATGATCTTGATTGCTTTTTGGAAATCATCCCAACGGGCTTGTTCATCGCCAGCGTCTGTTGATGAAGCTGCTTTAACTGCTTCGTCATATTCTGCATTGCTCCAGCGACCACGGTTGTATGAATTACCTGTGACAAACAAATCAGTAAAGCTGCTTGGGTCTGCATAGTCAGCAGCCCATCCGCCTAGTACTGCGTCAAAATCACCCGAAGTTGAGCGGTCAAGACGTACAGAGAATGGAACAGGTGTTGGTTTGACTGTTACGCCATCCAAGTTTTCTTGGATTGAGTTTTGAACATATTCGATTACTTTTTTCGATGAATCATCATCAGAAGCCATCAAATCAAATTCTAAAGAATCAACGCCCAATTCTTTTTTCGCTTTTTCCCAATATTCTTTTGCTTTATCTTTGTCATAAGAAACTAATTTTCCAGCTTCTTTTGCAAAGTCTTCGTTCGTTGTTGGACTTTTTACCATATCTGATGGGATCAATCCTGTAGAGACAACTGATCCGTCACCTAGTACTTGTTTTACTAAAGCTTCACGATCGATAGAATAAGAAATAGCTTTTCTTAGGTTCACATTGTTGAATGGTGAATTCTTTTCACGTTGATTGAATTCGATATAGCTTGTCCGCGCTTCTTTAACAGAAGTATAAGCTGGATCGTTTGCGTTTTGCTGTGCTAACTCACCAGACAAGATCACGTCATCTGCTTGGCCATCTTTGAATAAGTTCAATGCAGTAGAAGATTCTTTTACTACACTGACTTTGATTTCAGAAAGTTTTACTGTATCTTTGTCCCAGTAATGATCATTTTTCTTATAAGTCCATTCTGTATCTGTTCCTGGTCCATCAAAATCTTCTAATGTGAATGGTCCATTATAAACAGCTTTATCACTTGCAGATGCATAGGCATCCCCATTTTCTTCCACTACGGATTGTTTTTGTGGGAAAAATGATGGGAAAGCAAGCAGATATTGGAAATATGGTGTTTGTTTCGTCAATTTGATTTCTAATTCATAGTCACCAACTGCTTTGATCCCTAGTTCTGATTTATCTTTCTTTCCAGCTGTAATGTCTTCTGCATTTTCAACTGGCGCATACAGGTAAGCATATTCAGAAGCTGTAGCTGGGTCTACTGTTCGTTGCCAGCCATAAACGTAATCCGCTGCTGTAACAGGATCACCATTTGACCATTTTGCGTCTTCTCGTAATTTGATTTTGTAAGTTAATCCGTCTTCACTGACTTCTGCCAACTCGCTAGCTCCTGCCGGCTGTGGTTTGCTGTCTTCATCAAGACGGTAAATTCCTTCATAAACGTTATTCAATGCTGTAAAACTGATTGTATCTGTTGCAACTGATAAGTCAGCTGTAGGCATTTCTTGAGGCACGACTAAGTTAAATACGCCTCCTCCATCTGCTGAACCGCTTTTTGCTGAACTACTGCTTGTGGCTGAACTGCCGCCATAACATCCAGCAAGTACAAGGCCGCATACCGCAACCAAACCAAATGTAAATTTCTTTTTCATTTTACGTACCCCTTTATTGGAATTTTCAGAATAATTAATATTTTCTGAAGTTGTTTAAGAGTTTAATGAATAATTATTAAAAAATCAACACTTTTTTTTGTCTTTTTCATAAAATAATGATTTTTTCGTGAGGTTTCAAGGAATTTTTCAGAAAAAATAGCTTTGTACAAGGTTTTCCATGGTCTTCCAAAAGCCATTAAATAATTTTCGTTATATTGTCTATTATTGACATACAAAGATAAAAAAGAATAAACAAAAAGAAACTGTGACAAAAGTCTTGTCACAGTCCCTTATCTGAATAAACGGTGTTCAAAAGCCAGTTTCTCGGTATTAAGCCAAATTTATGCAAAAATGTAGAAAGCCATTTTCACAAAATTTTTCTTACTACTCGAAACTAAGCGACTTTTTCACAACCTCTTCCTTAAACGGTGTTCAATCAGCTGACCCTCGATATTAGTTCAACAAACGGCAAAATATGAAGAACTATTTTTCCGTTTGTTTCTCTAATACTCAGGTCAGGACGCTGATTTCACAACCTCTCCACTAAACGGTGTTCAAAAGCTTGCATCTGCGGTAATAAGCCCAACCAAACGAAAAATATGAGGAGCTATTTTTGTTTGGCTGTTCTTATTACTTGATGCAGGACAGCTTTTTCACAACCTCTGGTACACGGTGTTCCAAAAGTAGCTTCTTCGGAAATAAGTTGGAATTTCACAAAAATTCAAGAAGTAATTTTCGTAAATTCCTTCTTATTTCTTGAAGCTGATTACTTCTGTCACAACCTCTTTTTATTATTGAGAATCTGGTCGAGGAATAATCGTTTTTGCCATCCAAATATCCGGTTTGTCCCAGCCATTTGCATTTGGTAAGACACCTACGATTTTATAACCTAATTTTTCATAGAATTCATACGGATGTTCACGAAGGTTCTGGATGGAAGCCACTTTATCAAATGTATGCTCATACAGGTCCGTTTGACTTAACGTTGTTCCATGGTCTAAATCATCCGTACCTAAATAAATCGTGATTCCTCCTCTGGAAGCTACTTCTTTTTCTAAGTAATTGACTAATCGAGTACCTATTTGGTTCTTTCGTCGGGAGCTTTCTACAACTAATGGATGCAATTCCCAACCTGTGATACCGTATTGAGGGATTGCACCAATAAATCCTACTAACTCATCTTGGTCTACCGCTGCTACCGCGATTCGTTCTGGATTCATCATTTCTTCTACTTCTTCTGCCGAGCTGTCTCCATATTCTTCCGGCCAAGTCAGTCTCAGTAAATCAGAAAGCTGATCTTTCAATACTGGATTATTACGGTCAAATTCACTGATTATCATACGTCTTCCCCCTTGTTCTTGCTTATTCTAACAGTCCTTTTGAAAAAACGAAATGTTCTCGCTCAAAAATCTTTAGCTACCAATCAGTATCTCTATTCTTTCATTATTTATCTTACTTATAAAATAAAAAAATTATACAGAAACACTTTATTCAAAATAGGAAAGATCAGGAAAGCCATCAATTGGAGGAAAAAACTCTGTTTGTTCATCATGATATAGATTATCTTTTGCTTTAAAAAAAACCAATTATGAATTGACAAATAAAACCTGTTTTCATATAATAATCTTAATTTTTAGAATTTTTAGATAATTACAAAAAAGCAAAGGGAATCGGTAGAAATACTAAGAGGAACAAAAATTCATTATTGTCGTTTTCAATGTTTTTGTACTTGTTCGTTTTTAGGATACTTATTGATGATTTCAAGGTGTTCATGCCACCTTATTCATCACTTATCCTGTCTTAGGTTCACCTCTACTCCATCTACAGCCGCAGTCAGATCGATCACTCTTTAAAATTTTAACCCGTTTCAACGAAGAAAGAAGGAAATGAATATGAGTCAAAGTGTTTTCTTACCAAATTATACCATTGGAACAGATGCGTATGAAAAAGCAAATGGAATCGTCAAAGAATATGGGACAAAAGTAGTGCTGATTGGAGGGAAGACTGCACTTTCAAAGGCAGAAAACAAAATAAAAGTAGCTTTGACACAGGAAATAGAGGTTGTCGCCAGTCTCTGGTACGGGGGTAATTCAACTTATGGAAATATTGAACAGTTGATCCAGCATGAAAGTGTCCAAAAAGCAGACGTCCTGTTTGCAGTCGGTGGTGGCCGTGCTTGCGATACTGTAAAAGTCATTGGTGAAAAACTAGCTAAACCAGTCTTCACCTTTCCCACTATTGGTTCGAACTGTTCGCCCGTCACTGCGGTATGTGTCATCTATAACGAAGAAGGCGTAATGGACGGACTCTTCTTTCCTTCAAAACCACCTGTACACACCTTCATTGATACAGCAATTATTGCCGAAGCACCTGATAAATACTTATGGGCAGGTATTGGCGATGCTTTATCCAAAGAAGTCGAATCTACTTTTTCTGCTCGTGGCGATGATCTAGGCTACACGGATAGATTAGGAATCCAAATCGGAAAAATGTGCATTGATCGTCTCTTGACTTATGGTACGCAAGCATTGAAAGATAGTGCCGACGATCGTCCCTCATATGCAATTGAACAAGTCGTTTCGGATATCATTGTTACTACCGGATTGGTTTCTGTTTTAGTTAACAATAACTATAATTCTGCTATGGCACACTCATTCTATTACGGTACGACTGTTCTAGAAAAAATGGAGGGATACCTTCACGGAGCATCTGTCAGTTATGGTGTACTGACCTTATTGATGATGGATCAGCAGTTCGATTTGTTTGATAAAATCTATGTGTTTATGAAAAAGAACCAACTTCCAGTATCGTTAACCGACATGAATCTCAATGTCACGACCGATTTAGAAGCAATCTTAGATAAAGCCATGGCAACAAATGATATTAAACATGTGCCTTATGAAATCACCCGAGAAAAATTTAAACAGGCCATTCTTGACGTAGAAACTTATCATGCTACACAAGAAAGCCAGCAAGGATATAAGAAAATCAGTTAAATAATTGCTAAAACCCCCATCAAGCAGGCTGTCATCAAATTGAGGACATTTCTTTGCTTGATGAGGGTTTTTCTTGTCAAAAAAAGCTTTATAGCTTTCGCTATAGAATCTTTTCTCTTATTTAAGTTGAACAGTTCCTTAATTAAGAAAACTGCTCCTTTTATGGTAATTGAAAAAACGAGTAGGATACGATTATTTGGCAACTGTTTTTTTCATTTGCTTGCTTCGCAATTGTCCGCAAGCTGCATCAATATCTGTACCATGTTCTTTACGTATCACACAGTTTACGCCGTTTTTCTTCAATACATCATAAAATCTCAATACATCAGCTTTTGGACTGCGAGAATATTGATCATGTTCACTGACTGGATTATATGGAATCAAGTTGACATATGCTAATTTTTTCTTATCTTTTAATAGATCTGCTAATTGTTGCGCATGCTCTGGTCTATCATTTACTTGATTCAACATGATATATTCAAACGTGATTCGACGGTTTGTTTTCTCTAAATACTCATCCACAGCTTCCATCAATTTCTCAATTGGGAAACTTCGGTTGATCCGCATGATCGATGTTCGCACCTCATTATTCGGCGCGTGCAAGGAAATAGCCAGATTGACTTGCAAGCCGTTATTAGCGAATTCCTTGATTTTGTGTGCTAATCCACTAGTGGAAACTGTAATGTGCCGAGCACCAATTGCCAATCCTTTGGCATCATTGATGATATGCAAAAAGTCCATTACATTGTCGTAATTATCAAATGGCTCACCGATCCCCATTACAACGACATGTGAAACGCGTTCGCCAAGATTGCGCTCATCAAAATAATGTTGGACCATCATGATCTGTGCAACAATTTCTCCAGCAGTCAGATCACGGTTCTTTTTGAGCAGCCCGCTTGCACAAAACGTACAGCCGATATTACATCCTACTTGTGTCGTCACACAAACTGACAAGCCATATTCTTGTCTCATCAGTACAGTCTCAATCATGTTTTTATCAGGGAGTTCAAACAAATATTTTACTGTACCATCCGAAGCTTCTTGGACGACCATCTGTTTTAGAGGATTGATGATAAAATGCTCCGATAATTTTTCGATCAATTGTTTCGATAGATTCGTCATTTCTGTGAAATTACTTACACGTTTTTGATACAACCATTCCCAAACTTGGGCAGCTCGGAATTTTTTCTCGCCGTTTTCTATAAACCAATTGATTAATTCTTCATTCGTCAAGCCATAAATGGACTGTTTTTCCAAAGTATTTTCCCTCTTTTTCTCAAAGTTTCGCTACATACTATACATGATTCATTTCCTTAATGCAATACTTCACAAATAAATCGAATAGAACTTTAATCTCACAAAAACTAAAAAGACAAGACATCATACCGTATTAGAAAAGATGGAAAAAAACCATTTTTTCTTTTGGTATCATCATGCCTTGTCTTTTTATTGGTTATTCGTTTTTCAACCCTTCATCACACAAGTTTTACATGTCATTATCGTCCGGCAACGTTTCTGATGTTTCTTCCTGCTCAATGAATACTTTCCGAGGCTTGCTTCCTTCTGACGGGCCAACAACTCCATGAGCTTCCAGTTCATCTACTAAACGTGCTGCTCGGTTGTAACCGATCCGAAATCTTCTTTGGAGAAGGGAAATACTTGCCGTTTGCATTTCAACGACAAGTGCTTTTGCTTCTTCAAACAGCTCATCTTGTGGCTGTTCTGGAGCACCTGTCGTTTCAACTTCATCTGTCGGCATCATTTTCTCTTCATAATGAGCTTCTTGCTGATCTGTAACAAATTGAACGACCCGTTCTACTTCGTGGTCAGAAATGAATGCTCCTTGCACACGGATCGGTTTATTCTCACCCATTGGCAAGAATAGCATATCTCCTCGCCCTAAGAGCTTTTCTGCCCCATTAGAATCAATGATCGTCCGAGAATCTGTACCGCTTGATACCGCAAATGCCATTCTGGAAGGTACATTTGCTTTGATGATTCCTGTGATAACATCCACACTTGGACGTTGAGTAGCTAGGATCATATGAATCCCCGCTGCCCGAGCCATTTGCGCTAAACGAATAATCGCATCTTCAACTTCATTGCTGGCTACCATCATCAAATCAGCTAATTCATCTACGATCACTACGATGAATGGTAAGGTTGGATGTTTCGTTCCGTTTTCCAAGTTTTTCTGTTGAACAAATTCATTGTAACCAGAAATATTTCTTACTCCGGTTGCCGCGAATTTTTCATATCGTTCTTCCATTTCTTGTACTACTTTTTGTAAGGCTTGCGCTGCTTTTCTAGGGTTCGTCACGACCGGCGTCAACAGATGAGGTATGCCGTTGTACATATTCAATTCAACCATTTTCGGATCGATCATCATCAGTTTTACTTCATGGGGCTTAGCACGCATTAATATACTTGTGATAATCCCATTAATTGCTACTGACTTCCCACTACCAGTCGAACCAGCCACGAGTAAGTGAGGCATCTTCGAAAGATCAGCCGTTTGTACCCGTCCAGAAACATCACGTCCTAAAGGTACTTCTAGTAATTTATCTGGGTGGTTTGGTTGTGCTTCGATGATTTCTCTAAAGGAAACCATACTGATCTTTCCATTTGGTACTTCAATACCAATCAGTGATTTACCTGGAATCGGTGCTTCCATCCGGACATCTTTCGCCGCTAAAGCAAGCGCGATATCATCTGTTAAGTTCACAATTTTACTTACTTTTACCCCTACAGCCGGCTGGACTTCGAATTTTGTGACGGATGGTCCTAAGCTGGCTTTGACGACCTTGGCATCGACACCGAAACTTTGGAAAGTTTGTTCTAATACGCCGATATTTTTTTCAATTTTTTTATACTCATCACTTTGATCCACAGTTGGTATAGAATCAAGCAAATCAACTGTCGGTAATTCATAGTCTTGATTTTCCTGTTCTGCTTCAATCTCAAATTCTAATGAGGTACCGTCATCCTCTGGCAACTCATCTGAAAAACCTTCTGCTGTATTGGTCTGTTTTGGTGTATCTGGTACTGGTTTCTCTAGATTCGCAGGATGGATATTTTCTTGAAAACTGTCGATTGGAACAAAACTTAGCTGCTCCGGCTCTGTATTTTCTGGTTCCTGCCATTCATCAGCAGTATTTTCCCTTTGCTGGCTCACCGCTTTTTTCTTCTCATATTCTGCAGCTTCTTTTTCTGCAGCTTCTTTTGCAGCTAAGCGCCTTGCTTCTTTCGCTTCTGCGCGCTGTTTCATTCTCTCTTCCTTTGCCGCTTGCTTTCGAGCTTGCTTGGCAGGATCACCTTCCAATAATTCCTGTACTCGTTCTCCAATTGATTGGATACCATTTAACAGCTGATAGCCTTCCAGATTACTGAACAGGAATGCTCCTCCTGCCAGTAATAGCACTGCTGCTAAATAACTTCCAGGCTGTGCAATCAAGAAGTAAGTAAAATGATAAAGGATTGCTCCAATCATCCCACCACCAACGTTATTGTCTACTTGACTTTGTTTTATATCACTGGCTAACAAATCCCATGTCGTCCCCATGATATTTGGTTCCCCAGTATGGAGTTTGCCAAATAAATGGGCATGTAACAATAATAAGATACCGAAATAAAAGAGTATGCCGCCAAACCAGCGTCGGTTTTTACCAATTGAAAACTCTGTATTCTTAATGACAATCCAAAATCCTAATACGGCTAATAAAAGACAGAGGATTTGGTAAGTATTTCCTGCAATGATCCGAAAGCCGTTTGCAATCAATATTCCTAAAAAACCTAATTTTAAAAAGCCGAAGACAGCAAATAAAATCAAGGCAAACCCAACACCAATCGTCAGCATTTGTTCCTGCTGCTGTTTTTGCTTTTTCGTTTTTTTCGTCTTTTTCCTTTTTTTAGTAGGCCGTTTCTTTTGTGCCATTTATTATCCCTCATTTCATCAAGTTTCATTATACAAAAAAAAGTAAGGGAACTAAAGTTTTGTTTGAAAGAACTGACGCTTTCTTTCATTTTTCAGCTTATTTTACAGTTTTTCTTAATTTCTAAATGATTTTATCAAGAAAAGGCACGGCCATATCCAGCCGTACCTTCTTGTTTTAAGTATGTGAACTAAAGGTTCTCTCCATTTTCTTCAATCAGTTTTTGGTACCAGTAATAACTGTCTTTCTTATATCGTTCCAAAGATCCTTCTTGTGTTTCGTCTTGATCAACATATACAAATCCATATCGCTTTTGATAACCGTTCAGCCAGCTAAGCAAATCTGTATAAGACCAGGTGCAATAGCCTAGGACTTCTGCTCCATCCGAAATTGCTTCTTTGATGGCTTTGACGTGGCTTTGTAAGTAATTGATTCGATAGTCGTCATGGATTTGTTTATCTTCTGTCAACTTGTCATACTCTCCTAAGCCATTTTCCGTAATCAGTACCGGCATGCGGTAACGGCTTGTGATACGACGCAGTCCGATCCTTAATCCTTCTGGGTCAATCTCCCAGTCCCAATTTGTTCGTTCGACAAATGGATTCTCAACTTTTTTATACATTCCAGGAACTCCAGTTTCTTCTGATGAACCTTTTTTTCCTGTCGTATTCATTTTTCCTGCACCAACTCCGTTTAATGGATTGAATGCATTCGTCGCCGTTTGATAGTAATTGATCCCAAGAAAATCTGGTTTAGCAGATTCTAGCAATTCTGCATCGCCAGCTTCAATCGTTGGTGCCCATCCTTTTTCTTCTAAGAACCTCATGGCAGCAATCGGATATTTTCCCCACATATAGACATCCATCCAATAATTGGCCATCAGGTCTTCTGCATTTTCAGCAGCCAGAACATTTTCAGGATTACTGTCAATTGGATAATTTGGCGTATACGCAAAGCTTGGTCCGATTTTTCCAGGCATTTCTAACTCGTGAAATTTATTGATGACAGATGCATTTGCTAAATTAGCAATATGGTTAACTTCATACATTCGTTTCGGGTCTGTCACACCTGGCGGATGTGCTGCTAACAAATAACCTAATGAAGTGAAGATATTTTGTTCATTCAAACTAATCCAGTAATGGACTTTCCCGCGGAATGCCTCAAATAATGTTTCTGCATAATGAGTGAAATCTTCAATGATCTGACGTGATTCCCAACCATTATATTCATCTTGCAATGCTTGTGGAAGATCCCAATGATATAAAGTCAACATAGGTTCAATATCGTTTTCAATCAATTCGTCGATCAATCTCTCATAAAAAGCGAGCCCAGCTTGATTGACTTCTCCTCGTCCATTAGGAAAAATCCGTGTCCAAGCTACAGAGAAGCGGTAAGCTTTCAGACCTTGTTCTTTCATTAAAGCAATATCTTCTTTATAACGATGATAGTGGTCTACTGCCAAATCACCGTTCGTTCCTTTAAATGTCTTTCCAGGTATCCGTACAAATCGATCCCAGACTGATTCTCCTTTCCCATCTTCTTGCCAAGCTCCTTCTACTTGATACGCTGCAGAAGCAGAGCCCCACAGAAAATCTTTTGGAAATGAGGTAAGTTCTTTGTGTTCCATTCATCTCTTCCTTTCCTATAACCTTCAATCGTTCCTCTTTTAGAATAACACGAAACCCCTTCCACAACAAAATAAAATTATGTAAAGGAGGTTGTGAAAAAGTCGCTTAGTTTCGAGTAGTAAGAAAAATTTTGTGAAAATGGCTTTCTACATTTTTGCATAAATTTGGCTTAATACCGAAAAACTGGCTTTTGAACACCGTTTACCAAGAGGTTGTGAGCCTGCCATTCAGCTCCGAGTCACAAGGAGTTGGCAGGAGAACACTGTTTATTCGGAAAAAGGGACTGTGACACGTCTTTTGTCACAGTCCCCTATTTGTTAATTTCTCGGCGTAACATCTTCGCCAAACCATTTATCGGATATTTTTTGGAATTCACCTGTTTTCTCTAGTTGATCTAGGGCTTCATTGATTTTTTTCACTAATGTACTATCTGACTTGCGTGCACCAACTGCAAAATCCTCACTTTCATAAGAACCTTTTGTTATGTTGAAGTCTTCTAGTTCGTTTCTTTGTTTCAAATAATAGTCTGCGTATACTTTATCCATCAGCAGACCATCGACCCGTCTGCTTTTCAGATCGATCAATGCTTCATTAAAACTATCATACAAAACAGCATCTTGGTTTTTGACTATCTCTTTTAATACTTCTGGTTGTTTCGTAAATACATCATAACCAGATGACCCATTTTGCGCACCTAATCTCTTATTATTCATTTGTCCAAAGTTTGTGATTCCTGATTCTTTAGGTGTGATCAGCACTTGATCGTTTTCCATATAAGGTTTTGTAAATTGCACTTTCTTTTCTCTTGCCGGCGTTTTGGAATAGCCGTTCCATATCAAATCGATCGTTCCATTGTTCAGTTCAAATTCCTTCATTGACCAGTCAATGGGCTGAAAGTCTACCGTAATCCCATATTGTTCAAAGACTGCTTTGGCTAAATCAATATCAAATCCTGTGAGCTTCCCGTCTTTATCTCTAAATCCCATAGGAACAAATGTATCGTCTAAACCTATAACGATTTTTTTCTCTTCGTTGATAGTCGCCCAATTATCTGCTGAAGTTTTTTTGTTCGAACAGCCTGCAAAAAGAAGAAGACCTGCGATCAAAGCGAATAGAAAACTGGTTTTTTTCATCTCTATCTTCTCCTTTCTTAATGAATTGGGGAAACTTTTAGTAATTGATCACCGACATTTTCTGCAAATACTAAATCATGGGTGACAATAATTTGGGTTACCCCATCTTCTTTCAATGATAGGATCAAACGCTCGACTTGCTGGCGTAATTCAGGATCTAAAGCACTTGTTGGTTCATCATAAGCCAATACCCGTGGATTCATAGCCAATGCTCTGGCAATCGCTACCCGCTGTTTTTGTCCGCCAGAAAGCTGATAAGGATAGATATTCAATAAATCACTAATCCCTAATGAAGCCGCTAATTCTTCTGCTTTTTTGGTGTATTCTTCTTTTGTCTGTTTCAATACCATTTTTGGTGCTAAGGTAATGTTTTCAAAAATATTCAGATGTGGAAATAGCTGGAAGTCTTGGAATACGACTCCTACAACTTGTTCTTTCATTTTAAGCTCGAATGGGTTGAACGGTACACCGTCTAAATAAAATTCTCCGCTGTCAGAACTTTCTAAGCCAGCCAAGATACGTAAAAGCGTGGTTTTACCGCCACCGGAAGGACCTACGATAGCTAATGTTTTCCCATCTGGAATGATTAGATTCAAATCTTTGATTATTTTTTTTTCACCAAATGCTTTGTTCACTTTCTTCAATTCAATCATATTTCTTCCTCCTATCAGTTAGCGGTAATAATTTAATTTTCCTTCAACTTGTTTCATTACGATTGTTAGAATACCAGTCAATGTAAGATAGATGATTGCCACGCCTAGCAAAGGCAGTAAAGTCGCGTCGCGTTCCATCGCGATTTTCCCAGCACGCATTACGTCACCTAAACCTAATATATAGATCAAGGAAGAATCTTTGACCAAGTTGATAACTTCATTCCCTACAGAAGGTAAAACAATCTTTGTCACTTGTGGGATGACGATTTTCGTCACCGTTTGAAAGGGACTTAATTGCAAAACTTGCGCTGCTTCATATTGACCTTGAGGAATCGATTGTATCCCTCCACGAAAGATCTCTGCAAAATAAGCTGCATAGTTTAAGATAAAGGCAATGAGTGCTGCTTCGAAACGATCAAAAACGATCCCAATCGTCGGCAACCCATAAAAAATAAAAATCAGTTGCAACAACAGCGGTGTTCCCCGCATAACCCATACATATGTTTGAAGCAAGTAGCGTAGCGGCTTAAAATGCAAAGACAATCCTAATGCTAAAACAATCCCTAATGGTAATGAGCCAATCAAGGTAAATAAAAATAATTTCAATGTTGTGAGTGCTCCTACTAATAATTGCGGCATAACTTCAATCAAATACTCCATCTTCTTTTCCTCCTTTAAAATAAAAAAATCCTCTTGGCAAATGCCAAGAGGACGTATTATACGTGGTTCCACCTCTGTTTATTTTTTCCTTGCAGAAAAAACCTCACACAGTCGTTGCCGTTCAGATGAAAACAAAAAGTCCTTTGATCCGAAGATCAAAGGACGTTAATCACGTGGTTCCACCTTTTTTTACCGACTCCTCACGGAAAAGCCAGCCTTATCTGGTCATCTAGCAACGACCGCAGCTGTAACGGGCTCCCCGGATTTTCCTACTATACGCTTCAGAAAATCGACTCCAAGATGTGTTTCACGGTTAACTGCTGCCTCTTTCCACCAACCAGAGACTCTCTAAAAACACCTAACGGCTACTCTTCTTTTCGATGTCATTTGTTTTAACTTTACGTGTAATTTACATGATTATTTTTCATTTGTCAACTCTTTTTTATGATACACTAATAAAAAAAGGAGGGTGATGCGCGATGAGTCGTGCAACCGAACAAGAAGCTTATGAACTACTAAAAAAACTGGGTATCTCTTTTCAAAAAGTCGATCATCCTGCGATTACGTCAGTCAAAAATGTCCCTTTTTCCCTACCTGGTCCGCAAGTAAAAAATCTATTATTGAAATCAAGAAAAGGAAAACAAATCTATCTTGTCATCTTGCCTGATGAAAAGCACGCCGATTTAAAACAACTAGCTGAACAATTAAAAGAAAAGCGCTTATCTTTTGTTTCTGAAGAACAGCTTCCTGACCTCCTAGGCGTTCCAGCAGGTACAGTGACTCCATTAGCATTGATGCACGACAAAGAGAAAAAAATCCAAGTCGTGATCGATGCTGCTATTGATCGTCAAGATACCGTAGGCTTTCATCCAAATATCAATACCACTACGTTGATTATGGATTTTTCCGACTTTGAAAAGATACTTGTTTACTTAGAACATCTGCCAGTTTATGAAAATTTGTAATGATAGAGTAGTTTTCTTATTTCCCAATTCAAGCGTCTTTTTCTTTATTTAGCACAAAATATATCAGAAATTCTTTTGGCCAATCAAACAATGTAACAACTAGTATGAACGCTGAAAACTAATACGAGTATTCTTCCATAGTTAGCCAAATCCATATTTATTGATTCTACGAAAAAAGAAGCATATATAAAAATGCTTCTTTTTTCGATTATAAATCGGAATTTTATTCTTTTGATTTCAGTCATATTTAACAAAAAATATTATATTCTAACTAAACTTTTTTATATTTTTGTAAGAATATCCCAGCACAGATAGTTACTATCAATAAACCAATGATTACAGCAAAACTAGATTTTTTACTACTTGTTTTAGGAAGAATGCTTTTTGATTTATTTGTTATCTGTTTAGGTACAGCTCTCTTACTAATATAATTGCTTCTTTGTTCGCTGGATTCTCCTGTATGAGCAAATATTTGCAATTTTTGAGAGAATAGATTTCTAATTTTCTCTCTCTCTGTCTTCTCTGGAAAATTTTTCCACGGTGTTATATGGCTACCTGGTATAGATATATTTGTTTTTTCCGGTGTATAACTGTTTTTGATGTTATACCCGTCAATCGTCGTACTGTATTCGGGCACGTTGTCTTCCGTTACAGTATAGATGATTTCTTGCCCGTCTCTGTATTTTGGCAGATTTGTGAAACGATAGCGCCAATCATCTTTTTCACTTACTTCTTTGTGTTGGATCGGTTGACCGTCGGCTAATAGATTTACTATGATCGTCGTCGGTCGTTTGCCGTCTTGGTTCTCATTGTCTTCCCATGTTTTTTGTCCTGAGACTGAAATGACTTCTTTATTCTCATTTGTAACGACTAGCCCGTTTTCAATTTTTTGATAACCTGAAGGGACATAATCATTTCCGTTTTGATCTACTTCTTGCACTTTAAACGTATATTCGTTTCCACTATCATCATACTGTTGGATATCTTCCCAAGTCACTGAAGTTATTCCATTGTCTAATCGTTTTGTTTCTGCATCAGGAACTGGTTCCCAATTGTTTGTACTTGCTCTGAATAATTTAAAATAAATACTCGGTCTTGGAGTGGTTCCACCGTTCCAAATTTTAGTTGCTGTGATGTTCGTAACCTTTTTCTTGTTATAAATAGGTAAACTGACTCCCTCTGTATCATTTTCGTTTATGGAGAATTTGAGTTCATTTGAACTTAGTGGATCAAAATCAATCCAATTGGGCGCTTCTTTTTCTTTTACAACATAGTCTCCTACTTGCAGGCCTTTGATACTAGCTTCTCCCTGTTCATTCGAAGTCAACAGGATACTAGACTGTCCTTGAATAGGCTGTTCATCTGCTCGTCTTAATTCGAAAGTCACATTTGGGATACCAATCTCTGTGTCATTGATATATTTGAAAATCTTCAATTCGCCTCTAACTGTACCGTTGACTCCACCAGAAGCTGAAATATTTTTAACTGTATGATTGAAACTTTCTCCATCAACAGCAGGTTTATTAAATTCTTTAAACCAAGCTTCCGAATGATTCTCAAAATTTATTTGTTCTGGGTTTTCTATGATCGTCTTATAACTCACCATTATTTTCCTAAGATTGACAAAGTTTTTTGGTATAGTTATTTCAATGTAATTATCAGTTACTGAAAAATTAAATGTAGCGCCGGGGAAATCTTGTAAAAATTGTTGGATTCCCTCTTCTCCTCTATAAACCTTCTGTTCACCTAAGTGTATTTGATTAATTTCAAACGTACTTGGATCTAATCTTTGTCCACTTTGGATTTCATCACTGATTTTAACTGGTTGTTCAACATAAGTGCCGTTATTGTTAATATTCAAAAACCATCGAATGTGCTTAGTATCTTCAGGTAGCATGTCTCCTGTTTTATAATAAAAAACGCTAGAAGAAGAACCAGAAGCTGGCTTTGTCACATTTACAGTAGCTGTTTTATCACCGCTCGTCACGGTGAATGGTCCCGTATTTTCTTCACCGGTATCGGTTACGTTTCTGGCCTGTATCTCAAATTGCCCCCAACCTTCTACTGAGTCTAGGTTTTTAATATTTTCATTAAACACAACCTGCGCAGAATCTTTTCTGACCGTTAAAGTTCCAACATTTTTATTTTCAATCATTAATGGGATTTCTTTTTGGAATCCTTCACCGCGAATATTTCCTTCACTTGGCCAATTGATCCAAAGATAATCACCTGGTTGGATATTTTGTTTTTTTTCGTCAAACGAGAATTTTACTTTTATGTTTCCTCCATCTGTAATATTCGTTGGGTCCACGGTCAACGAAGTGACATTACTGCTGATATCTCTGCCTGCATCCGCATAGACATGAACAGGAATCAGTGATGTTATATTAGTACGCCGTTTGTATAATTAAGCGAGACAAATAAAAAAGCCATTTATGTTACACTCAAATTGTAATACCCGCTAAAGCATACAAGGAGAGTGAACATAAATGACTTATACCCATCTTACACCAAACGAGCTTGTAATGATAGAAGCATATTTTCATCAAGAAACTCCGGTTGCTATCGTTGCGAAGCAGCTTAAACGTGGACGCCAAACAATTTACAATGTCTATAACTTTCTCAAATGTGGTGGAACAGCACTTGAATACTTTGAACAATACAAAGAAAATAAGCGACGTTGTGGGAGAACCGAAATCATTTTTCCTGCTGAGGAAAAAGAATACATTGAAAAAAGATCAACTGAAGGTTGGACCCCAGACGTCATTATTGGCCGTGCAGAGCGAACCTTCTCTTGTTCAGTAAGTACCCTCTATCGCCGGTTTAAGACGGGAGAATTCAATGTTTTACATTTACCGATGCAAGGAAAACGAAAACCAAATGGTTATAAGGAAAAACGTGGAAAACAGGCATTCAAAAGAAATATTTCTGAACGTAAAAAAGATTATGTCGTTTTCGAAGAAGAATTTGGACATTTAGAGGGTGATACGATTGTCGGCATCCACCATAAAAGTGCCGTCATCACACTCGTTGAGCGACTTTCAAAAGCCATTATCGCCTTGAAACCAGAAGGCCGTAAGGCAGTTGATATTGAAAATTCGATTAATGAATGGCTTCAATCCATACCCAAAAATCTTTTCAAATCAATTACCTTTGATTGTGGAAAAGAATTCTCTAATTGGAAAAGTATTAGTAATACGAATGATATTGATATTTATTTCGCAGACCCAGGAACGCCTTCCCAACGGGGATTAAATGAACATTCAAACGGACTCCTCCGAAAAGATGGACTACCAAAAGAAATGGAATTCAACCAAGTCAATCAAGGATTCATCTCATCCGTTGCGTCCAAAAGAAACCATATCCCTAGAAAATCACTAAATTACCAAACACCATTAGAAGTTTTTTTGAGTTACGTAAATGGAAAGTTTTGTCTCGCTTAATTTGACAAATAATAGTAATAATAAATAACATTGATAAAATAATATTTCTACACTTTTTCATTTTTTCTATCTCCCCTATTTTAACTAAAAATAAAACCTACTATATCATCTCTCAAAAATCCTTTCTTCAATTCCTCCCCCACTCATTTCCAATCTTTTAACTAAAAAATTGATAGTTATTTTACAAATATTTATAAAAAATAAATATGCCAAAAAACTGTTTTTACAAGGTTTTTCCTAATGTAAATTATTTTTTCGCATATATTCATTTTATTTTACTTATTGCTTTCATTTTTTCAATCTATATTTCCAATTTTTAACTTACAAAAATGCAACATTAATAAATAACGATAGTTTCATAAAATACACTTTTAATTAACATTATTAGTTTATACTAGCTGTTTTTGTGTTAATTAAAGGATAAAATACAATATAAAGAAACATCTGTTTCTTTATTTAGAATAAAAAAATACAGACTCTGTTCAAATAAATGAACCTAGCCTGCATTATGAGATTGACTATACTTTTTAATTCATTGAGATGAATAACTCGTTTTTATAAATGCCCAAAAGTAATCGGTGCCGAAGCCATTCCTCGACCTAATTCTTTTTCAAATTTTCCTATTGTTGATATCTCCATATAAAACGGTGATACTGGTTTAGACAATTCTCCCCTGATTGCTAACGGACGTAAACTACGTTCCAAATTATTTATGACTTTAGGATAATACTGACCTTTTTCTAAGCCTGTCTTTGCGTCTATCAAAAGTATACGTTCCTTTTCTTTGATCTCTGGATTTAAAACGAGATCATATAATTTTAGTACCATGTTTTCTATTTCTTCACTTTTAGACATCACGATTTCCTCCCAAAAATATATTTCTTCCCACTACATTCTATAAACAAAGTATACGCTACATCTAGATTTTTTTAAATCATTACTGGATTGTTAAAACCTTTCAATACACTGTTATGGCAACGATTTTTATTTTAAAAACATTCTAAATTAAATCAGTAAAAATTTTTATTCTAAGATTTTTATTAGAATTACGCCTAATTTGTGTCTCTCAGGGCAATTCTAAGAACGTTTCAAGAGATAGCGACACTATCGTTATCGAAAAAGGCGAAAACCTATCTCATTTTCTGCTAATGTAAGTTGGTTTAGCTTTTGTTAATATGACTTTATGAAAATGGAGGTAATTAAATATGATTTTTCCTAAAGTTAATGAAGCAAGCTTGAATAAAGGATCCTTTTTTCATATCTATGAAAACGAAGATTTTGAACTGTATAATATCCTTTCACAAAAAGAGGTCATCGAAAACCAAATAATCTGCCATCCAATTATTTACAAATCTATTTTCAAGTATGCATTTTTTGCTTCCAATGATTTTCAAAGAATGGAGATTACCGACTGTATATTCGAAAACTGTGATTTTTCAGGCTGTATATTGACAAAAAGCATGTTGCATCGCGTGAAATTTGTCAATTGTAAATTAACAGGTACTAAATTGATGGAAAGTTATATTGGGAACACGTTATTCGAGAATTGTAAAATGGACTATGTAAATTTATCTGGTTCAAACATAAAAGAAAGTACCTTTGAGCACTCTGTCTTATCAAGCGCAGATTTTGTAGACTGTTCCCTCACTAAAATAATGTTTTCTACTAATGATTTAGAAAATGCTAGCTTTTTTGATACTGATTTAAAAAATATCGATTTAAGTAGCAACTCCTTTGAAATGATTGAAGTACGCTCGGAACATCTAAAAAATTGTACGCTTAATCAGTTGCAAGCACTTGGTTTTGCTAGAAAATTTTTACAAATAAAAGTAGTATAATCAAAATGAATATATAAGATAAATTTTTAGCAATACAAATATCCATAAAAAAACATTGCCTATTTTAACTCTTCATGTATACTGACTCTATCTTCAAAAACTGAATAGTAGGAGTTATTATCATGAATAACATTTTAGGAAAAAAAATAGAACTTAAAAAAGGGATATTGGGCACTATTGTCGTTGTACTCGGTTTGTTAGGGTTGCTATTTGCGCCATCCATTATTAGCATTTTTTCTTTAACTATCACTGGATTTATAGCATTTACACTTGTTTTTGGTAAAAAAGATACGAAAAAAATGTTCTCGAAACCTGTCGCTCCTGTCAAAAATATAGCCAAATATTTTTTTATCAATGTAGTAATCAGTGCCGCAGTCTCGGTATTTTTGCAACAAATTTTGAAATGGGGTTTAACAGGCAATCCAATAAATGAGGCTTTCAGCCCGTTATTATTTATTATTTTGCCTATCATGATACTTGGAGAAGAATTGTTCTCAGTGTATTTTCTCGCTATTTTTTCTAGTAAGTTCAGCATTCCTGTCGCTAGTTTCTTGTCAGCAATCATCTTTGGATTTATCCATTACAGTACTTATGATAATGGAAATATTTTACACACTGTAGCACACATCCTTTTGATACAAGGGGTGGCAAGATTGTTATTCAACCAAGCTGCCATTAAAAGCAACTCGATCATTACAAGTTGGGCAGTTCATGTGATATTTGATTTCACAGCTATATTGCTAGTCGTTTTATTCTCCTAAATTTTTATAGAAATAATACATGCTCTATTGCTAAGAAAGCATACTTTATTTCCTTTAAACAAAAAGACAGATGTATCAATGGATTAAAAATCCTTGATATATCTGTCTTCTCTTTTAATGCCAGCTATAGGGATCGAACCTACGACCTACGCGTTACGAGTGCGTTGCTCTACCAACTGAGCTAAGCTGGCCTTATCCAAAAGAAATTATATACTCTATTTGGCTGATTGTAAAGAGTCCGATGGAAAATTAGTTTAATTTCATGATATTTTTCATAAAACGTGGTATAATTGATGTGAAAGGCAGGTTTTATGAAAATGGCAACTTTTGGAAAATTTGATACAACTATCGTACCATCGGAAATTGGTGAAAAATTCAAGATCAATACTCACGTAATGTTCACAATTCACGGCAAGTCGCAAACTGGAACGATTTCAAAGCAATTGAAAAATTCCGCTGTTGTTGAGATTGATGAAACTGCAGAAAATGCGAACTTGATGACGCAAAGTAAGGGTGTAGTAATCGTTAACTACAAAGAACTAAAAAAGATTTGAATTTGACCATCTCTGCATTTTTGGGATGGTTTTTTTATATGCAAACGAAAGCTGTGAAAAAGCTGTTCTGCATCAAACGTTAAAAATGACCAAAAAAGGATGTGACAAAAGTTGTGTCACACCCTTTTTCGTATTTACTTATTTTGTACCAAACAAACGGTCACCCGCATCCCCTAGTCCAGGAACGATATAACCATGTTCATTCAATTTTTCATCTAGAGAAGCTGTATAGATGTCAATATCAGGATGCGCTTCTTGCAAAGCTTTTACTCCCTCAGGTGCTGCTACCAAACAAACAAATTTAATGTTCGACGCGCCACGTTCTTTCAATGCATCGATTGCCATGATTGCTGATCCGCCTGTTGCCAACATTGGATCTACTACAAACAACTGACGTGCATCAATGTCTTCTGGAAGTTTGACGAAATATTCATGTGGTTCCAATGTTTCTTCATCTCGATAAAGACCGATATGTCCCACTTTAGCAGCTGGAATCAATTCCAAGATACCGTCAACCATTCCAATACCTGCGCGCAAGATTGGAATAATCGCTACTTTTTTACCAGACAACGTTTTTTGTGTTGTTTCAGTGATCGGTGTTTCGATCACGATGTCTTCCAATGGCATATCCCGTGATACTTCATATGCCATCAACATAGCGATTTCATCGACTACTTCACGAAAAACCTTTGTTCCGCAGTTTTTGTCCCGAATAATAGTTAGTTTGTGTTGAATCAATGGATGATCGATCACTTGAAATTTGCCCATTTTTTAAGCTCTCCTTTGTTCTGTCGTTTCTTTTTAATTGTAAAACAAAATCAAGTGATTGACTAGTCAAACTCGCCATTTTTCCTAAGAAAATCCGTTTTTGAAAAGAAGTTTTCCTGCGGACAAGCAAAGCTTATTCTTTTTTCTTGATCCAAGAAGTAGATAATGCCATTGCTGCACGCGTTGCCTTTGTCTGATCCATAGCATTTACCATGACAAAATCATGGATGATTCCTTGGAAGCGTACTTGTGTAACAGGAACCCCTGCATCACGAAGTTTGCGCGCATAAGCCTCACCTTCATCTCTTAATACATCCGCTTCTCCCGTTAAAATCATTGCTGAAGGAAGATCATTTAGTTCATTTATATTTGCTCTCAAAGGCGAAGCTGTGATTTCAGCACGCTCTTCTTCATTCGTCGTATATTGGTCCCAAAACCACATCATTCCTTCTCTTGTCAAAAAATAGTTTTCTCCGAATTCATGATAGGAATCTGTATCAAAATCAGCGTTTGTGACTGGATAATACAGCAATTGCTTGGATATTGGGAGGCCCTTTCGTTCTTTTGTTAAGATCGTCATGACTGTAGCCATGTTACCACCTACTGAATCTCCTGCAACGATTAGATTCTCGAGATCCAGATTTTTTGACTTGGCTAATTTATTCAGCTGTTGCAACACAGCATAATTTTGTTCAATTGCTGTTGGATATTTTGCTTCTGGTGATCGACTATATTCTGGAAAGACAACGACGGAATTCGTACGAACCGCAAGTTCTCTGATCAATTTATCATGGGTTTGAGCACTGCCAAAAACCCAGCCTGCTCCATGAATATAAAAAATAACTGGTAATTTATCCATATTCCCTTCTGGTCGTACGAGACGAATATTGAGTTTTCCCCATTCGCCAGTATCCACCATCAAGTCTTCAATATCGACGGAATATTTGTTCACAGGTGATTCTTGTACTTCTTCTAGTAAAGCTCTTCCTTCTTCCGGTGCTAGTTCATAGATACGCGGATGAGGCGCATTTGCATCACTGAATGCTACTGCTTCCTTTTCTAACGAGATACGATCAGTCATGACTTTTCCTCCCTGAGATTTAGTGTGAAGACTAAAATTACACCTCATATACTAGAGAGCATCACCGATATTGTCAAAGAATCCGTTTTCCCAAAAAATAAACAGAAAAGCCCAACATTGAACTTTTCTGTTTACTAATGGAATTTAAATTTTTATTTTTTATGCAACGGAAATTTTTCAGTTAATTCGCGTACACCTGTTTTGACTTCGTCTAGTTGAGCGTTATCATCTTTTGCTTGTAATGCTTTGACAACTAGTTCAGCCACTTTTACAGCATCTTCTTCTTTGAACCCGCGAGTAGTGATTGCTGGCGTGCCGATTCGAATACCGCTTGTTTTGAATGGACTTAGTGTTTCAAAAGGAATCGAGTTTTTATTTACAGTGATATTCACACTGTCCAAAATGCTCTCTGCTTCTTTTCCATTTATACCTAACTCGCGAACATCGATCAACATCAGATGATTATCTGTCGCCCCTGAAATGACTCTGGTTCCAATTGCTTGATTGAAAACTTTGACCATTGCTTTTGCATTGGCGATGATTTGTTCACTATATTCTTTAAATGCAGGATCTAATGCTTCTTTGAATGCTACTGCTTTACCCGCAATCACATGCTCTAGAGGGCCGCCTTGAATACCAGGAAATACCGCACTATTTATTTTTTTTGCTAATGCTTCATCGTTTGTCAAAATCATGCCGCCTCGAGGGCCACGCAATGTTTTATGAGTGGTAGTCGTTGTGATATCTGCATAAGGAACTGGATTAGGATGAAGTCCTGCTGCTACTAATCCTGCGATATGTGCCATATCTACCATCAGTTTTGCGCCTACTTCATCTGCGATTTCTCTGAATTTCGCAAAGTCGATCGTTCGTCCGTAAGCACTGGCACCTGCTACGATCAATTTTGGTTGATGTTTTCTAGCTAAAATACGTACCACATTATAATCAATAACTTCTGTTGTCGGATCAACACCGTAAGCAACAAAGTGATAGGTTTTGCCACTGAAGTTGACTGGTGATCCATGTGTTAGATGTCCGCCTGCGGAAAGATCCATTCCTAAGATCGTGTCCCCTGGTTCTACCAAAGCGAGATAAGCAGCCGTGTTGGCTTGAGAGCCGGAGTGAGGCTGGACGTTCGCAAATTTCGCTCCGAATAATTCTTTTGCACGGTCAATCGCTAAATTTTCAACGATATCGACAAATTCACACCCACCATAATAGCGATGCCCTGGATAACCTTCTGCGTATTTATTTGTCAAGATACTTCCTTGTGCAGCCATCACTGCTTCGGAGACAAAGTTTTCAGAGGCAATCAGCTCCAAATTATGTTCTTGTCTTTCTTCTTCTTTGGCGATCGCAGCCCAAAGATCAGGGTCAAACGTTTTGTAATCTACCACAAACAACAGCTCCTTTTTATTTTCCTACAATTTTATTTTTCCCATCAAAAACAAATTGCCAAATATTCGTATCTCTTCTATTACGATTAGTTACGCTTAGTTTTTCGTTCACTGATAGAAGATTTACTTGATAGCATTGTATCATACTAAAAGAATGCGACAATAACCAATTGATCATTTTTCAAAATAATTTTGTCCTGCTGCTTTTTTCAAGCGATTCATGTAAGCATTCCCCAATCCAGTTTCTGGATACACTTGTACAAAAATCAAATCTAATCCAAGTGTTGGTTCATCTAATCCTCTTAGACCTGCAAACAATCCTTTAGCCGCCGCTTCTACTGAGTTGTCGTTATACATATAAACAGCTGCAGTATCTGTCCGCACTTGATCCGCAATTTCGGGGCTTGCTATGACACCTGCACGGATCTTCTTATTTTTTGCCCATTGAACTGCAGTTGACCAATCGCCATCTCTGACCATCAGAACACGTGTATCGGGTGAGTAGTGTTTGTATTTCATCCCAGGGGCTTTTGGTGTTTCATTTTCTTTTACAAGATGCTGATCAATAGCAACAGGAGATTCGATGACTGCTTCGATTTGTTCTTTCGTTACTGCACCTGGTCGTAAAATCATAGGCATGGCTGTTGGATCACTTAAATCAAGAACAGTGGATTCTACACCAATTCGCGTAGCTCCATCATCAATAATCCCGGTAATTTTTCCTTGTAGATCATGATATACATGATCTGCAGTCGTTGGACTTGGTTTTCCCGACGTATTTGCACTTGGACCGACAAGCGGAACACCGGAAAGTTCGATTACTTCTAGTGTTTTTTTGTTATCCGGTATACGAAATGCAGCTGTGGATAATCCTCCCGTCACAACTGAGGGCAAAGTGTCTTTTTTGATCTTAAATATCAAAGTTAATGGTCCAGGCCAGAAGTTCTTCACAATCTTCTCTGCTGCCGGATGAAAGTTGTCCACATACTCTTTTACTTGTTCAAAAGAGGCGACATGGACGATTAATGGATTATCTTGCGGTCTCCCTTTTACAGAAAACACTTTCTTGACAGCGTTTGGTAAAAGAGCGTTGGCGCCCAATCCGTATACTGTTTCGGTAGGAAAAGCAACAAGTTCTCCTTCTTTCAGTGCTTCGGCTGCCTCTTGCAATTCTGTTTCATCATATCGTTTCGTTTCCACAGTTTATCCACAACCCCTTTTTCATACATTCTTATTTTGTCTGAGTTTATCCTCAAGTTTTCCACTGTTTGTGGATAATCTATTTGTCAATAGTGGATAAACTTGTTGATAAACCAAAAAGTCGTTTACATCCTTGTCAAATAAGTGTTTTTTTATAATAAAAAAACAAATAAAAAATTTTTCATCCACAACTTCAACCATAAACTTGGATCATTCGTTCATTGCCAAAAAGATCCTTTTTTATCGCCACTTTTTTATCTGGAAATGCTTGCTGAAATATTTTTTTTACTGCTTCACCTTGGCGAAATCCGATTTCTAAAAAAATCTTTCCATTTGATTTTAGTACGCTTGGTGCTTCAACTGCTATTTTTTCATAAATAGCTAATCCATCGTTCTCAGCAAAAAGGGCCATTTTAGGTTCGAATGACCGGACACTTTCATCCATCAGTTCCCATTCATTCCGACTGATGTACGGCGGATTAGAAATAATCACATCAAATTGCTGATCCATTACTGGTCCTAATGTATCTCCATGATAAAAACTGATTTTCGTTCCTTCTTTCTGAGCATTTTCTTTCGCTACTTCTAATGCTTCTTCTGAAAGATCCACAGCAGATACATGCCAATTTTTTCTTGCTGCTTTCAAACTAATAGCAATTGCTCCAGTCCCTGTCCCAATATCTATCACTTCTAACGGTACACCAGGCGTCTCGTCTAAACACCATTCGACTAACTCCTCTGTTTCTGGTCGAGGGATCAGTGTTGCTTCAGTTACCTTTAACCGATGATCATAAAAATCTGCATATCCTAGCAAATACTGAGGTGGATGATCTGCAAGCAGAAGTCGCAGATCGGTTTCGATCAACCGCTGTTCTTCTTCTGAAATCTCTTCGTTCATATGAAGGAGCCAATCAAGTTTTTTCCATTGTTTTCGTTCCAAAAATAAAAATTGGATACTATATGCTTCTTTCCCATGATCCTCTAAAAAAGAAGAAGCCCGTGACAGGACTTCTCGATAGGTCATTTTACCCATTTTGCATAGCTTCCAGTTTTGATGTTTGATCATACATGATCAATGCATCAACGATCTCATCTAATTTCCCTGCTAAAATCTGATCTAATTTTTGGATAGTTAATCCGATACGATGATCAGTCACACGATTTTGCGGGAAATTATACGTCCGGATCCGTTCTGAACGATCCCCAGTTCCGACTGCTGATTTTCGATTGGCATCATACTCGCTTTGTGCTTCTTGCTGGATCTTATCGTACACACGAGCACGCAAGATTTTCATTGCTTTTTCACGGTTCTTGATTTGAGAACGTTCATCTTGCATAGCAACAACGATCCCTGTTGGTAAGTGAGTCAAACGTACAGCAGATGCTGTTTTATTGACGTGCTGTCCGCCAGCACCTGAAGCATGATAGATATCTGTACGGATATCTTTGTCTTCAATATCGATCTCTACTTCTTCAGCTTCTGGCATCACGACAACTGTTGCGGTGGAAGTATGGATACGCCCTTGCGATTCAGTTGAAGGAACACGCTGGACGCGGTGCGCACCACTTTCATATTTTAATTTCGAATATACGTTGTCTCCGGTGATCATCATGATCACTTCTTTATATCCACCGATTCCGGTAACGTTAGCTTCCATCACTTCTGTTTTCCAGCCTTGTGCTTCAGCATACTTTTGGTACATATTGAAAAGATCGCCAGCGAATAATGCTGCTTCGTCTCCGCCTGCTGCTCCACGGATTTCCATGATGATATTTTTATCGTCATTTGGATCTTTTGGTAAAAGCAAGATCTTGATTTTTTCTTCTAAGACTTCTTTTTCTTTTTTTAATTCAGATAATTCTTCTTTTGCTAGTTCAGCCATTTCATCATCCAGTTTTTCACCAAGCAGTTCTTCTGTATCGGTGATTCCTTGTACTACTTCTTTATAACGACGATAAACTTCGACTGTTTCGCGCGTGTTTGCTTCTTCTTTTGAAAGCTGCATAAAACGCTTTGTATCAGAAATCACTTCTGGGTCACTTAAAAGTTCTCCAAGCTCTTCATAACGGTCTTCAATTGCTTGTAATTGATCGTACATGCTTATTCTCCTTCTGTAATCATTGATGGGTGAAAGTAATGTTTTCGACAAACGGGGTAATAAGCTTCATTTCCGCCAATTTGCACTTGATCGCCTTCATAAACAGGGTTTCCATCAATATAATGTAAATTCATGATTGCTTTTTTGTGGCAGAACCAACAGATTGTTTTCATTTCTTCGATTTTGTCTGCATAAAGCAATAAATATTTTGATCCTTCAAATAACTCGTTTCGAAAATCATTTTTCAAACCAAATGCCATAACCGGAATATCCAATTCGTCCACAATTCTCGTAAAAGCAATGACATGTTTCTTTTTTAAGAATTGCGCTTCATCGATCAGCACACAATAGGGTTTGCTTTCCATTTTCTGAATTACGTCAAATACGTCTGTTTCTTCAAATATCGGCATCGCATTACGTTTCAGTCCGATTCGGCTTGAAACAACGCCTAAACCATCTCTTGTATCAATACCGCTTGTCATTAAGACAACTGGCTTATTTTGTTCTTCATAATTATGTGCGACTTTTAGGATCTCGATCGTCTTGCCGCTATTCATTGCGCCATACTTAAAAAATAGTTGTGCCATGCTCTTTTTCACCTTCCAGTTTGTTCCTATGGTATTATACTTGATTTTCAGCATTTTTTACAGTGAGAATTTTCATCAAGCACAGATTAGTATTAAATCTATTGCTCACTTTTGTTCCAATTTTTTGACAAGAACTAAACATGGGTTCCATTCATCCCATAAATTTGGAAAAACTTCCAACCTTGAAAATCCTAATGATTCGTAGAAACAAATAGTTTGATCATATATAGAGTAGTGCCCCTCGTCTACAGTCTTCACTTGCAAATATTTGTAATGTTTTGCTGCGTAACCTTCTGCTTCTTTAAAAAGTTTTGTTCCTAATCCTTGGTGATGATAGTCTTTTTTTATTCCCATACAATAGAATAGATTTCGGCAGTATCTTCACTTGTCTGTGAAAGAGTGATAAAGCCTAAATATTCTTCTTTTCTTTTTTCACACCATAAAGGTAGTTTACTTGATTCCTCGATATATTTTTCCGTTGATTCAGGAAGCCCAAACCACTCAGGCAAGTCTAGTAATATTTCTCGGACACACTTTCCTTTTTCCTCTCTATCTTTTACAAACGATATCGGCATATTCTTTCTAGATTCTCCCTTTTTGAATTGAGTATAGCATGCTTTCTTTCTTTTCACGTGCTATAATAAGTTAAAATTTCAAAGTTTTACGTAAGGAGCTATTTGATGACAAAAAATATTTTTGATTCCATCGCTAACCATTATGATTCCCCTGACCGTCAAGCATTAGCCAAGATTATTCGCGAAGAACTAACTACTTATCTACCGCGCGACAGCCACCAAAAAGTCCTGCTGGATTACGGAGGCGGAACTGGGCTTGTTAGTTTACCGCTTGCGGAAAGATTCAAAGAACTGATCATTGCCGATGCTTCAGAAACTATGCTGAAAATGGCAGAAGAAAAGATCCAAGCAGCAGATCTGAAAAATGTCCGAACGATCCACGCTGATGCTTCTGTCGAATTTCCTGCTGTCCAAGCTAATCTCATCCTTCTATCACTTGTACTTTTACACATTCCTGATACGGAGAATATTCTTACAAAACTTTATGAAATTTTAGCTCCTGGCGGTCAATTGATCATCGTAGACTTTGACAAGAATGAACAAATTAGTCATCCGAAAGTCCATAATGGCTTTAGCCAAGAAGAATTGAATAATCGATTGGAAAAAACGGGCTTTGTCTCTGCTACTAGTCATACCTTCCATCGTGGGGAAAAGCTATTTATGAACAAAAACGCTTCGCTTTTCTTATCCATCAGCCAAAAAGCTTAAAATGAGATTGCAAAAAAAGTGAGCAACTCCAAGAAATAAGAAGGAATTTTCGGAAAAAGAAGCTGTGACAAAAAACATGTCACAGCTTCTTTTTATTTTTTCATCACATGATTTTAATTTCTGAAAGAGGCCAATAACGGAAAACAACTTTTCCTTGGATCATATCTTTGTCGACTAACCCAAACATTCGGCTGTCTTTTGAAATCAAGCGGTTATCGCCTAGAACAAGATACTTTCCTTTTGGCACAGTATATTCAAAGTCACTCGTAAAGGTGGATGAACTTTCTGCTTGTGCTTGGAATCCTGAGCTATAAGCATATTCTCCTTGTAACTTATCTTCTGAAAATTCTTTTTTGAACTCATCCAGATAAGGTTCATCATACTTTTTGCCATTAATGGTCAACTGGTCATTTTCCATCTTGACTGTATCTCCAGGCATACCGATGATCCGTTTAACAATCATCCGTTCTTCATCCCCCGGTTCCTTTGTAGTAATAATATCCATTCGTTCATAGTTTGAGATCTTAGATGAAATCAATCGTTGTCCATCACTTAATGTAGGGTCCATCGAATGCCCGTTTACAGTAACTGGTGTAAACACGTACACTCTAGCTAATAAAATAGCCGCTAATACAAGGATCAAAATCCCCCAATTTTTCAAAAATTCTTTCACAGCTTACCTCCTACTTGTATTTTCCTCGTTATTTATTACGTTTTTTCACAATACTTCGTTGTACTTTCTTTATTCTACAATGTTTATAAATGAAAGGAAAGAATAAGTGATGTGTTCGTCTTATCTTTCTCGTTATATAAAAAAGGAACGTGACAAAAGACGTGTCACATCCCCCTTATTCCGAATAAACGTTTTTATCGCAACCACTGATACACGGCGTTTCATCACATTATGAATGTCTTCTTCTTTGGCTACGACTATAAACCACTGGTTCTTCCTGCGACTGTGCCTTTTTTGCAATCAATTTCAGACGATAAGGCTCATGATAGCGTAACCCGTCTTTGACAAAATCACCGCCGACGATGAACAATCCGACAGGTTCCAATGTGTCTTCTGTTGAGTCAAGTCGAATGGTCCCTACTTTTTCCATGTCCGAGTAGCTTCGTCCAATATTTAGAACATACTCTTTCTCTCCTGTTTTCTTGACATAGTAATAAGGATACAATGTATTTCTATCGACCAGAAATCCATCCATGCGACCGAGTTCATTTGTTTTGATCTCACCATTTCCAATCAAATACCGCATATTCTCGGCTAATTTCAATTGATAATCTTCGTCATAAGAAACCATGACCTCTTGTGTATTCACTTTATCGATCGAATTTCCATTATCTATCGATTCTTCTGTCTGGATGTTGAACGCTTCATCAGGTAAATACTTCACAAAAAGCTGAGTGACATCGGCTTTCGTGTTTTTATCTAAAAAGTAATAAAATACATTTAAAACAGTAAAATAAACAAGCACTAGAAATGCAAGTCCATATAAGAAAAATTGAAGATAGTTTTGGTTTTGCCAAAGTCCATAAACAATTCTCAATAAATAAAGCGTGGGAATCACACTTAAAATCGTATATCCACGGTTAAGATATTTAGGACTGATGTCTAAATAGCCAAGGAATTTATGCACCCCGTTGATAAGGTCTAGTAAAAATGTCATTGAGAATCACCTGCTTGCTGGTTATACGTTTGGGTATTTCCTGAATCTTGGTTTTGCTGTGCTGTACGTGCTGCATCATCATTTTGCGTGTTATCATCTACAGTCGTACTGCTTGGTATCGTTTCGGAGCTAGCACTTGTATCCGGACTTGTACTTGGATTGGTTGAATCCGATGGAGTGCCATCTGGTACCGTATTACTTGTTTCGCTTGAGCTGTCAGTTGTATATGTCTCATCATACGACGAACTAGTTGTTGTATCGTCCCATGTACTTGTCGTAGTGGTTTCATTCAAACTTTCCGTTGTTGTTGGTTCAGATGTCGAGACTGAAGTAGTTGGTGTTGTTTCTTCTACAGTACTAGAACTTGAACTTGGTGCACGGTAGCTGGAACTATTCACAATACCTGTAGTAGTCGCGACAATCGTCGAGATTGTTAATACAGCGATTGGCTTCAAAATAGGTGCTACTTTTCGCATCTTATCTCTTCCTTCATTGAAATTTATTCTTGTTTCCTTACTTTACTACGGACAAATTATACAGTCTACCTTATTTCTACCATAAATTCTTTATTTTTTTCTTACGTTTTTCCGAAAGATTTCTTTAATTTTCCTCAAAAACTACGGTTGATGTTTTTAAGTAAGCTTTTGCTTCCCGATTGATTTCTTTCAGATCGCATCCTTGCTGCTTGGCAGCGAACACGCAACCACAATAACATTGGCGATAAATATCATACTCTTTGCACATTTGCAAAGAGCGTTCATAGCCTTTGTTTTTCTTGAAATCACTTGGCAAGTATTGTGTCCCGTAAATCTTTTGGATATCCATTCCGATCTGATTGATCAAAGCTGCATTTTTCTTTGGCGAGATGGTCAGGGCACTTCCAAAGTAATCGTATCCTAGTTCTTGCGCTTTTTGCGCAACAAGATCTAATCGCATATTGAAGCATGCACTGCAGCGAGCACCACCTTCTTTTTCGTTTTCAAGATGGTTTGTTAAAACCATTTTGGTGAATTCATTTGGACGGTATTCATCAACGATTAGCGCAACATGATGGTCAGTTTTCTCATTAAATTGGTCTACAAATCGTTTTTGTTCATGTAATCTTCGCAAATACTCACTTTTAGGATGAATATTCGAATTTGAAAAAAATAACGTGATCTCTGCATATTGAGACATGAATTCCAATGTGTGCGTACTGCAAGGAGCACAGCATGTATGTATTAATATCTTAGGCTTTACTTCTTCTTTCTCCCATTGCATGATCATTTTTTTCAGAACTGTATCATAATTTATTTTTTGATTTTTCATTTTTTCTACGATTTGTTGAGCATTAATCAATTTGTTATTCCTCCTCCTTCTTTTTTCTAGGATTTGCCTTATTATAAGCCATTTCTATTTTAATCGAAAGCTGTATTGTTATCTGTTTGATAATTTCTTTGAGTATTCCTAATTCCCCTTGTATACTGGTAGAAACGACTATTGTCAGGAGGATAGTACTGTGCATGTTGATTTATTCTTTCGAAGGCTGCAGCGGCGAGGACAGAAGTTTGCTGCCAATCATTTCTCATCGATCCAAATCATCGTTTTTTATTATATATTGATGACGGTCTTATCACTCGTTCTATTTTATATGCCGATTTTTCGCGAACCAGATAGCCATGTTTCTTTTGTGGACATGCTGTTCATGGCAATCAGTACAGTGAGTGTGACTGGACTATCGACTTTTGATATCAATTCTGTGTTCAATGATAACGGTATTATACTGCTGGAAATATTATTTCAAGTTGGTGGTTTGGGGATCATGATGATTTCTACTGCTTTTGTCATTTTTTCTAAACGACGGATCACACTGAAACAGCGACAGCTGATCATGACGGATATGAATCAACCGCGTTTGTCTGGTATCGTCCGACTGATTCGGATCACTTTTGCTATTTTAATCTGGTTTCAATTACTTTTTGGGACATTCTTTTCTATTTATTTTTATTACAGAGGCTATTTTGATCGTTGGCGTGATGCCGTTTTTTACGGTTTTTATCAGGCGATATCGGCTGTCACGAACTCTGGGTTTGACGTCACTGGGGATTCCATCAAGCCCTTTGCACATGACTATTTTTTCTTGATCCTGATCATGTTTTTGATTTTTGTCGGAGGAATTGGTTTTCCTGTATTGATGGAGTGCCGGGAATGGCTATTATACAAACGTTCCAATGCGAAGCTTCCGTTTCGTTTTTCCTTGTTTACCAAATTAGCTGTGTTAGCTTTTGTTATCTTGTTTGTTTCGGGAACTGTCTTGATTTATCTATTGGAAAAGGACCATTTATTCCAAGATTCCAATATGAGTGTCAAATGGATCAATTCGATGTTTTATTCGATTACGACTCGTAATGCTGGTCTGCAGATTCACGATTTGGGTGATTTTCAAATCACAACACTGATCATTTTTTCTTTACTGATGTTTATCGGATGCAGTCCTAGTTCTGTAGGCGGCGGGATTCGAACAACTACTGTAGCAATCATCGGTTTGTATCTATATTCCTTCCTCAAAAGTGAAGATAACATCAATATTTTTGGACGGAGAATCGATCAAGATGATGTGCGAAAATCAGTCGTTGTCTTTATGCTTTCTCTTGGTATGTGTTTCTTTTGTATCGTTTTTTTATCTGCTACAGAAGAACAAACGCTGATCTCGATCATCATCGAAGTAACTTCTGCGTTTGGAACAACTGGTTTATCTTTAGGGATTACCGGAGACTTGTCTGTTGTGGGCAAAATCACGATTGCTACACTGATGTTTATTGGGCGGATCGGAATGCTATATACATTGATGTTATTCGTGCCAAAAGAAACACGAGATCTAGGCTATGAATATCCAAGCGAGAAAATTATTATCGGTTAAAATGGGAATATAGGTAAGAGGGAATAATAAAATCACAGCAGCTTGAAACAATCATTTTGTTTCAAGCTGTTTTTTTGTTAAATCATGCGATTTTGTCCGATTTCATGCACTTTCAGCCGTAACCTTTTCTTAAGAATAAGAAAAGCAATTTAACCTTTTTTTCAACATATGGTATGATTAGTTGAATTTATTCGTCAGCAAATCGTTTTTGGAGGTTACATAATGGGAATACGCAGTCATTTTGCGATTGCAGTTGGAAAAACGTCGCAATGGGCATTAAAAACTTTTTTTAAAGGCGGATCAAGTTTACCAGGTAAACTAGCGCTGAAAGTCGATCCACATATACTAGATAGTTTGGCAAAAGACTACCAAGTCGTCGTTGTCACCGGAACAAACGGTAAAACATTGACTACCGCTTTAACAGTCAATATTTTGCGCCAGCAATTCGATGAAGTTCTAACCAACCCTACTGGTGCGAATATGGTACAGGGAATTGTATCGACTTTCTTGCAGGCAAAACCAAAAAAAGGACAGAAAAAGTTTGCTGTCCTAGAAATAGATGAAGCAAGTTTGAGCAAAGTCACAGAATATATGAAACCAGAACTGTTCTTATTTACAAATATTTTCCGTGATCAAATGGATCGGTATGGAGAAATCTATACGACCTATAAAATGATTGTAGACGGTGCCGCAAAGTCACCAAATGCAACGATTATCAGTAACGGTGATTCACCAATCTTCAATTCTATCGAAACAGTCAATCCTAGAAAATATTATGGCTTTGACCATGAAGAAGATCGTGAACAAATGGCTCATTACAATACAGACGGTGTCTTATGTCCAAATTGTCATCACATCTTGCATTATAAAATGATCACTTATGCAAACTTAGGGAAATATTACTGTCCAAATTGTGACTTCAAACGTCCTGAATTGGATTATCGATTAACTGATATGGTACGGATGGACAATGTGTCAGCAGATTTCGTGATCGATGGTCATGAATACGGAATCGAAGTTGGCGGTATGTATAATGTCTACAATGCTTTAGCAGCTACTGCAGTGGCAGAGTACTTCAATGTCGATCCTGATAAAATCAAACAAGGTTTAGGATATGACGAGAAAGTATTCGGCCGACAAGAAGTCATCAATATCAATGGGAAAAAATGTACATTAGTACTTGTCAAAAATCCTGTAGGTATCAATCAAGTAATCGATATGATTGGTCTAGCTCCTTATCCATTTTCTTTAGTGGCTTTATTAAATGCCAATTACGCAGACGGAATCGATGTCAGCTGGATTTGGGATGGTAATTTTGAAAACTTTGCCGATATGGATATCCCAGCTGTTATTTCTGGAGGAGACCGTCATACAGATATGACTTTACGTCTAAAAGTTGCCGGGATTCCAGAAAATAAATTGACAGAAACAAAAGAATTACCAGAAGTAATCGAAAAAATCAAAGAATTGCCAACTGAGCATGTCTATATTTTAGCTACTTACACTGCTGTATTGCAGCTTCGTAAAGAACTAGCTGCTCAAGGATTTATCAAAGGAGGAATGAACCGTGGCTAATTATGAACTCAATATCGCCCACCTTTATGGAAATTTGATGAACACATATGGTGATAACGGAAACCTTTTGATGTTGAAATATATAGCAGAAAAAATGGGGGTTTCTTGCCATACGGAGATCGTTAGTATACATGAACCTTTTGATGCTGATAAATATGACTTGGTTTTCTTTGGCGGTGGTCAAGACTTTGAGCAATTAATCATTTCAAAAGACATCCAGAAAAAGAAAGATTCTTTGATCAACTATATCGAAAATGATGGCGTCATGTTAGCCATTTGTGGTGGCTACCAATTGCTAGGTCACTACTACATGGGAGCTAATGGAGAAAAGATCCAAGGAATCAGTGCACTGGATCACTACACGTTAAGTCAGGAAAATAACCGGTTTATCGGTGATATCGTTATCCATAACGAAGAATTCAATGAAACTTATTATGGATTTGAAAACCACAATGGTCGGACTTTCTTAGGTGAAGGTGAACGACCTTTGGGGAAAGTGGTACAAGGTCAAGGAAATAATGGTGAAGACCAATCTGAAGGTGTCATTTACCGAAATGTCTTCGGTTCTTATTTCCATGGACCTATCCTTGCAAGAAATGAGAACCTGGCAGCTCGTTTGATCCGCCTAGCTTTAGAACAACGTTACGGTAAAGAATTGGATCTGCCCTATCTTGAAGGACAAACAGCCTAGTTATTCGAAAAAGGGGAATGTGACAAAAATTTCGTCACATTCCCCTTTTTCGTATCCTATTTTAAGCGACTTGCTTGGCATAACGGTTCACGTTTTGCTTGATATTCCCGATTGTTTTCGGATCATTGATTCCTGTGACTTCTTGAATCAATTGTTCCAAGTTTTCATGGATCTTCATTTCATGCAATTGACGGCTTTGTTCATCTTCAGGATCATAGTAATTAAAAATAATCCCCATTGTTGCCGTCAAATGTGGGCAAGTCAAGTTATGTTCTTGTAGTTCTCTCACTGGACGTGTAAATCTTTCTTGATAACCTAACTTACGTAATGGTGTCCGAGCGACACGTGTGATCGCATCAGAGATATTTTTGTTTTGGAAGCGATGAATGATTTTTTCAATATACGCATGATGCTGCTCTGCATCAAACCCCCATTTGGCAATCAGCAAACTTCCTGTTTCCTGCAAAACTGATTTTAATTGTGCCACAACTAACGCATCTTGCATTGCTTCATCAATGGTCTGGTAACCTAACAAGGCACCTGTATAAGCGACAGTCGCATGACCAGTATTGACACTAAATAGTTTGCGTTCGATATATGGTTCTAGATCATCTACATATAAAACCCCTTTTAATTGGATTTTTTTATTTTTTCTTTGGCTATCGTCAATGACCCATTCTTTGAAAGGTTCCACTTGGACGAATAAAGGATCTTCATGGTGTTGTAATGGGACGATTCGATCGACTGCTGCATTTGGAAAGCCGATATATTTGTCAGTAAATGATGTTTCCGGAAGATATTTATACACTTCTTTTTCTAGAAATGCTGAACCGCCAATCATATTTTCACAGGCAATGATATCTAAAGATGTTGTGCTTCCTTCCTTTTCTCTTTCTTGGATACCTTTTGCAATCAACTCAGCAATAAAAGGTAAGATATTCGGGCCAATGGCGGTAGTAACTAAATCTGCTTCAGCGATTTCTTGGATTACTTTTTCTGGATTTGTTTGATTGTTGATTCCTTTGACATTTTTTACAGTGATTTTTTCTTTTGATTCATCTGCTAATTCGATTTCGTATTCTTTTCTTTCATTTAAAGCATCAATGATCGTGTGATTCACATCTACGAAAGTAATCTCAAATCCATTAGCTGCCAAAACCTCTCCAATAAATCCTCGACCGATATTTCCTGCACCAAAATGTACTGCTCTCATTTTTCTCTCTCCTTAAGCAATTGCTAGATTTTCCGTTACTTCTTCTTTGCTGAGCGCGTCTGCTAGCTGGACAACATTGTCCATATCACTGCAATAAAGTGCGATTTGCTGTACAAGTTGCAAATGCTCATCTCCGACTCCTGCAATACCGAACAAAACAGTCGCAATCTTTTCTTCTTCTTCGGTACCAAAATCTACACCATCTGGTACTTGAACGACACAGATGCCGGATTTTTTCACATATTTTTTTGCTTCATCTGTTCCATGAGGAATCGCGATAAAATTCCCCATATAAACAGATAACATTTTGTCTCTATCTACCATGGCATCGATATATTCCTCATCAACGCACCCTGCTTCTACAAGCATCTGACCGCAATAGCGGATCGCTTCTTCTTTGGTTTTAAAAGATCGATTGAGCTCGATCATGTCGAATGGCAAACTTTGCATGCTGTTTTCCTCCCTTAAGCTGTCTGTTTCAAATATTGTGCAATCGATTCGTATTTTTGCGGATTGACCATGCTGTTGACTGATAAATGAATGGATTGAGGTGCAGCCATCTGTACTTTTTCCGCTAAACTTTCTTTGGCTACGATCAGTGAATCAGGTTCATCTTTTAAATCTTGGATATTGACTTTTCTTAACGGGATAGTTAAATGGTTCTTGTCTAATATATCTTTGAGCACGGTCATCCCCATTGTTGCTGATCCGGAACGATCATCGTGGACAAGTAGAATCTCTTTGATTTGTTTGATGTTTGCTGAAAGAAACTCTTCTGCTGGCTCATTCTCAATTTCAGAAACTGATGTTTTCTGCTTGCTGCTTAATTCTTGAATGATTTCATCATATCGAGGTGAATTCAAAAAGTTTTCTACTGAGACAAAACGCGCGCTCGGTGCTTTTTGTTTTGCTCTTTCTTGTAGTTCGACCTGAGTAACGATCAATGTATTCGAGTCATCTGTCAGTTGGCTGATTGCTTGATTGGTCACCGTTTGAGGCAAGTCTGCTTCCTGTACTTTTTTTCTCAAGATCGAAGCGCCCATCGCACTTGATCCCATTCCTGCATCACAAGCAAAAATGATTTTTTGTACGCCAGAGAATGTAGCTCCTTGAGGAATACCTTGGGCACCTTTGGAAGCTTGCTTAGCTGCCTTTGTCTCTTGAACAGATTTTTCGAAGTCTTCATTTGTATCTTTCGCATCCGCTTTCAAAATTACTGCAGAAATACCAAACGAAACAGCTGCGGCAACAATCACGCCCAAAATAACAGGAAGGTAAGAATTGAACGGTGTCATCGCTAGAATCGCAATGATCGACCCTGGAGAAGCTGGCGCTCTTAGTCCAGCATCCATCAATTGGAAAATGAAACTTCCTGACATTCCTCCGCCTATAACTGATAAGAATAATAACGGTTTCATCATAACGTAAGGAAAATAGATTTCATGGATCCCGCCTAAAAAGTGAATGATCATGGCTCCTGGTGCTGAAGATTTTGCTGCTCCTTTGCCAAACAAAGTAAAAGCAAGTAATACGCCAAGTCCTGGACCAGGATTTGCTTCAAGCAAGAATAGAATAGATTTTCCAGCCTCTGCTACTTGTTCAGTTCCCAATGGTGTCAAAATCCCATGATTGATTGCATTATTCAAAAATAAGATTTTTGCTGGTTCAATAAAAATACTTGTCAATGGAATCAAATGGGCAGATAAAATGATCTCTACACCTTTTGCCATTGCTTGAGTCAATGCATCGACAACTGGACCAATCGCAGAAAAACCTAATAACGCTAATCCAAAACCGATAAGACCTGCTGAAAAATTATTGACTAGCATTTCAAAACCGGATTTGATCCGTTTTTGGAATAGCTGATCAAATTTCTTGATGGCATATCCACCAAGAGGTCCCATGATCATCGCGCCTAGCATCATTGGAATATCTGTTCCGACAATCACACCCATCGTTGCAATTGCCCCAACAACTGATCCGCGGTCACCAGCAATTACTTTTCCGCCAGTATAACCGATCAATAAAGGAATCAGATAAGTTAGCATTGGGCTTACCATGGTAGCGAAAGCCTCATTTGGTAAATAACCATCTGGGATAAATAGAGCCGTTAATACACCCCAGGCAATCAGTGCTCCAATATTTGGCATGACCATGCTTGATAAAGTACTGCCTAATTTTTGTACCCTCGCTTTTAGCGAAATGTTGTTTTTGGGAATCGTCCGTTCCATTTTGTCTCTCCCTCTCTCCTTTTGATACTCTAATTGTATCCGCTTACTAAAAAGAGAAATAGTCGTACTTTGGCACGAAACTTTGTGCCAAAGGTTTGAGTATGTCAGCAAAATAAAAAGATTTCGGTATCAGAAAACTTCAATTTTAAATAAAACTGTTATTTTAATTTTTTTATAATATGCAAACAATAACTTTTGTTAGCATTTAATTTAGATGTTTTTCATTCTATTATGTTATTAAATTTTATATTGGAGGCCTATCTATGACATTACTGATCAAAAACATGAACATGAAACGTGGTAAAAAACGTGTGATTCGACAATTGAATCTTTTAGTAGAATCAGGAGAAGTAGCTGCTTTGATTGCCCCGAACGGATTTGGCAAAACAACTTTGCTGAATGGCATTGCCCAACTGCTGCCAACAACTTATGATCAATTGTCCCTTCACAACATCTCTCCTACTGCTTATACAGATTATCGCCGGTCTTTCTTTTTTCTAGAATCAACGAATCAGTTATCCGACTATCTATCGGCTGTTGATTATTTGACTTTGATCAAATACTATTGGCAGAGCAAAGTAGAATGCCAAACTGTTTTCCAACGATTGAAGATGACTGAGTACCTTACTTTGCCGATTGGAAAAATGTCTCTAGGAATGAAACAACATGTCTTGCTTGCTGCTTACTTGATCAGTGATTCATCTGTCATGTTATTCGATGAACCGTTGAACGGATTAGACCCAGGAAGTATTGATATCTTGAATAGCCTCATCAGACAATGGCAGAAAGAGGGGAAGACGATTCTTCTTTCTTCCCACGCTATCGCGAATATCCAATCGATTTGTTCTAAAGCATGTTTTCTAAAAAATGGAGAAATCGTCACAGAATCCTCAAATATGGAAGAGATTTTAGCTATTTATCGTAAATTATATGAGGTGTAACTATGTCTTTACTTACATTTGAACGCAATCTCTTACTAAAAAACAAAGTAAACTTTTTATTTCCTCTATTGTTGGTCGTGCTCTTTGCATTCCCACTTTTTTTTGATCATAAACTTGCTTATACAGAATTCGATGAACTGAATCATAACTATGAAGAGATGCAACGTTTGATTGAAACGTTGAAAGAAGATGAGAATGAGAAAGAATTTGTGGAAAGTTTAGAGAAAAGCAACAAACTGATCGAAGCAATCTTACATGCAAAAAACACAGGGAATGTCCAGCAAATGGTCGAAGCAACTTATCATTATGAAAAAGATATACTGGATCGACTGATTTCTGGTCAAAGACAAGGAATTCCAATCATTGAACAACAAAAACGTGTCGAGTTGCTCCGTTATATGAAAGAACATCAGATCCAAAGATATTCTATTTTTGACTTGCCAGCGCATCTCCCTTTAGCAAATTACTACGAAAATATTTTTTCAGGAATGATTTCTAGTTTTTTGATTTTATGTATAACCGCCTTGTTTCTTTCTTCCATCATCTCTTATGAAAAAAGAAAGCAGGTAATCTCTCTAGTCAATCTATTACCGGATAGTATGGTAAAGAAACATAGCATCCGTTTTACCATTTATTATGGTGCAGCTATGCTAAGTCTCGTGATGCCATTTTTGATCGTCTCTATACTAGTAATAATCAAAAATGGTTTGGGAGACTTCCGTTATCCTGTAGGAACGATCATTGGTCAGGAGATACGAATCCTTCCGATGTATGAGTATCTTTTCCAGAGCTTTCTGTTCCTGTTGTTGTGGGTGCTCTTTTTAAGTACAATCAGTTTTCTTCTATCTGCTTTATTTGAACATTCTCTAGTCAATCTTTTAGGTACACTTCTTTGTCTTTTCTTAGCAGAGTATCGCTTGTTTTCTTCGATTGGATGGATAGAATCAATCAGTCATTACTTGCCAACTTCTTATGTTGATTTTCAAAATGTGATCATAGGAGGAGATATTTTCTCGCCACTAGCTTCAGAACAGGTTACTTTCATGAATGGTATCTTGACACTTGGTATATGGAGTATCGTTTTATTATTCATAGGTATGGGCACTATCTATATAAAAAAGAGCTATTAAAACACAAAAATAATAGGGGCGGTGACAAAAACCTTGTCACCGTCCCCTATTTCAAATAAACGGTTTTCTAGAATAAATAGTTTTCAAAAGCTTGCATCCGCAGTAATAAGAACCTCCCAACAAAAATAGCTCCTCTTATTTTTATCTTGGTTGAAGTTATTACTTGATGCAAGGCAGCTTTTTTTACTGTGAACATTGGTTATATATGTCCATGTTCAAAAATCATTTGGACTTCTTCAATGGTTTCCGCATCACTGAGCGCCATTACTTGGTCGATGTCTGAACAGAAAAAGGCTAAATCTTGGAGCACCGCTAACTGATGTTCTTTTTTTAAAGCCACTACAAATAAGAGTGTCGCGATTTTTGGTTCCTCTTTTGTTCCAAAGTCCACACCATCAGGCACTTGGACTAAATAGATTCCTTCTTCTACTACTTCTTCATCTTTGTCAGTCCCATGTGGCAAGGCTACGAAATTCCCGATATAGACACTCGCTTTTTCTTGTCTTTCGATCATTGATTGGATATATGCCGGTTTGATTCCCCCTTGTTGGGTCATCCACTGGCCGATCTCGGTCAACGCTTCTTTCCAATTTTGATAGGATTGATCGAGCAATATTTTTTCTGCTGGTAGCTGTATCATCTTTTCACCTTCATTTCTTTATTTCTTCAATCAGGATTTTCGCTAACAACTGATAAACGATTTCTTTATTTCCTGAGCGGAAGATCTCGGTGTTCAAGTCATTCATGATGATTGCTCCACTGATCTTTCCTAAAAGAATCCCGTCTTTTTCTTGGATTGGCGAAGGCGCCAGCATAACTAACATACGGGACAAATCGACTGGCTGTCTATCCATCCCTTCAATGGTCAACGGATGTTTCAAATTGAAAATACAAAAGATCGGTTTAGAAATCAATGAGCTGGATGTATGGAATAACCCCATATTTGTATGAGGAATACCGATAGGTGCTTGTTCATATCGCTTAAGCAGCCGGCGATGAACCACCTCTTCATCCGTTACTAGTCCTTCAGGAAAATAAGGAAATAAGCTGCGAATCGTTTCGGAAATCGTCTCAGGATTATCCAGTTCTTGGATAAAAAAACGACCGAGTAATTGATTGATTTGATCCATGAAATGCATTGTTTCCTCATAAGTATCTTCTATCATCCACTCGTTATTGCTGTTATACGTAATTTTTTGCCTTTTTTTCTTCTCAATATGCGAAAAAGCTTCTTTTAGCTGCTTGACTTCATCTTCTAGCAGTAGCGGGGAGACTAAAATATATTTTCCACCGTATCCTGGTAAAATAGATGTAGAAATAACAACATCATATTCTTCTTGTAAATCGATTTTTTTTAAATCAGCAATCCGATAGAAATGAATTTGTTGGATGAAGGGAAAATACCTTTTCAATCGTAGTTCCAACATGCTAGTAGAAGCTAATCCACTTGGCGAAAATCCTGCAATACTGATATTGCTTTCTTTCGGACTTCGTTCCAATGAATTCGCAAAATGAAGGACCATATAAGCGATCTCTTCTTCGGATAATTTTTTTTCTTGAAAAATCCGCTCTACTGCTTTACGGATTGCATTCGCAACTTCCTCGTATTGAACCATGATTTTTTCTAAAATCGGATTGGTCAGTGTCTCTTCTTGTAAAACGGCTCTTGAAAACACACCAGATAAATGAGTCAACAGCATTTTGTACAAAGTTTCATCTTCATAAAAATGGACATTCGTCTCTTCACTTACTTCTTGAATCAGTTGTTTTACTAAATAAGCAAGCTGTGTATCGAACGTCTCTTCAAAGAAATTCTGATCAAATGAGTTCGTGAAGTCATTTAATAATCCTGCAAAAAAGACGATCTCATTTACTGGATAAAGTTGTTTTGTCTCAGAAGCGATCCGTGAAAACAATCGTTTAGCTGTCTGTAGTAATTCTTTGTTTGCCAGACTATTATATGTCTCATTTGTCAGTAAATGATTTTTAGTCACACGCTCCATCGTCAATGTCAGCATCAAAACCAAATGTTCAAGCTTTCTATCACTTAGATTGGTCTTTTTTTGGATCAATTCTTCCCCGATTACTTTGCGTGCAAGAGATAGATGTTGCGGATCAACGAATCGAAAAAAATAATTCAGTGATGCATCGAAAGAAATACTATGAAAAAGTTCATATTCATTGATTTCTAATTCTAATACATTTGCTGTCAGAAGCCGGCGGTATTTTTCCGGTCCTTCGATCTCGTATCCCTGGTTCCGAATGATTTCCAAAGGCAGTTGGCGAATACTTTCTTCCAACTGTTTGATATCTGCATAAAAAGTGGTATTACTGATGCGATATGATTCCATGAAATGAGCAAGACTCAACGGCTCTGTCGTCAGTAACAACTCGGCTAAAATCGCGTGTTGTCGTTTAGCAGTGGATAAGTCATTACTTTTCCCATCTGTATTTTCTTTTAATTGCTCTAATACTTCTTCTGATGCCTCAATGACAAATGAGCCTCTAGCTGCTTTTTTCAAAGAAGCATTTACCGATTTCAATGAGACTTCAAGATTATCTAATTCGCGGTAAATAGTCCGTTTACTGACCTTCAATAAATTCATCATTTTTTGGATAGATACAGGTGACGGGCTACTGAGAAATTCTGCTAATAATTGTTTTTCTCTGGGCGATAAATACATCTTATATTTCTCCCTTCACGAGTTTTTCGTATTCATTCGTAGCTACCCAATGTTCAACTAGAACTAGCCGAGGGATCTTTTCTTCTAGCTGTTCAGTTACAGCTAGTTCTCTTTGTGCGATATAAATCGTTTCTTCTTGGATTTTGATTTTTTCTATTGATTCTTTTGAGATAACAAACTGTTTTTTCGCTTTTTTTGCTAATTGACTTAAAATCGTCATGCCCATAGTTTGTGAGCCGCGTCTGTTGTTTTTATACAAAAATACAATATTAGCAGGCGACGTTTTTTGTTCTGTGATATCTGCTATCTCTTTTTTTTCTTCCCGCTTTGGAAATTGGATCGCTTCTTTTATTCGTGACAGCAAGATATCTGTTTCCAAAAAGTGATCCAGTACATAGATTTGACTTTGAGGTACTTTTTCTCTTGCAAGACCCGCTAGTTCATGTTGCACGATAACCAGCTGATTTACTTGGTTATTCAATTCATAGATAGAGCTGTATCCGACAGAAAGATCGATTTTTTCTGCTGCTAATTTCTTTTTCAGCAGGGCGGCTCCCATAGCACTTGATCCCATACCTGAGTCGCAAGCAAAAATGACGGAATGAATGATAGATGGTTCCAAGATTTCTCCCCTTTCTTTGACCGTTTTGTTCTCTTTTTCTTTATTTGGTAATTTCAATAGTATCGCTGCACAAATGAAGGTCACAAATGTACTGATTGCTATCCCTATACTTACCCCAGCTAGTTGTGGATAAGGCGCATTGGCAAAAATCACGAGTAGTGACCCAGGCGATACAGGTGCAGCTAATCCCGTATCTAACCATTGAAATATCAACGTGCCGCTTGCCCCACCAGCCATTACAGCTAAAAATAGATACGGTCGCAGCAAGACAAATGGAAAATAGATTTCGTGAATCCCGCCAATCGCATGGATCATCAATGCTCCACTCGCATTTACTTTTTCCTGTTTTTCTGCAAAACAAAGGATAGAAAGTAAGATCCCTAAACCAGGTCCAGGATTTGCCTCCATCAAAAATAAGGAAGAGTACCCGACTGTTTGTGAGAATTCGATTCCTAAAGGTGTCAATACACCATGATTGATTGCATTATTGAAAAATAGTACTTTTAGAGGTTCTAAGATCAGACTGACAAGTGGTAACAGATTCATTGTGACTAGCCAAGACACAACGGAGGCGAGCAACAAGTGAACACTATTTAAAACTGGTTCAATAAAAACGATTCCAATTATACAAATAACGCTACCAGTCAGTCCTACTAGTAGGTTGCTGACAAGCATTTCATATCCAGCCTTGAATTTCACATGGAATCTAGAAACAAATTGTTCATATACGATGCCGGCAAGCGGCCCGATAATCATCGCTCCTACGATTTGTGGAGCATTGGAACGAGCGATCAACCCTAAAGAAGCAATTGCACCGGCGACTGCCCCTTTTTGTCCCCCTACCGATTTCCCGCCTGAATAACTGATCAAGATGGGTAAAAGCAGCTGGATCATCCAATGGCATACCTCTTCTAATGTGGTGTGCAAATCGCCAGACACACCTTTTGTTGCTAATGACAAGATTCCCCAAGCGATAAACAGACTTAGATTTGGCATGATCATTTCATTTAAGTGATGTCCAGCTTTTCTCAGTTGTTTCATAGACACGCGACTGCTGTTGTTTGCTTTCCATTTGTATTCCATCTTTTTCACCATACTTCTATTTATTGATGGACGGATTTTATGTAGAAAAAGCAGCAAACGAAAAACCGTCTGCTGCTTTCAGCTATCTGGGAACTATTTGCCTGGTTCAGTCGCAATGATTGCTAGTTCACCTTGGACCGCCCACTCAGAAACGCCATTTGGAATAATACAGCTTGTTCCTTTTTCTAATGGATATGTTTTTCCGTCAACGACAAGGTCTCCTGCTCCTTCGATTACCGTCATCAATGTATAAGGGGCTTGTTTTTTGAAAGATGTGATTCCTTTAATATCCCACTCATATACATTGAAAAACTCAGTTTCTAAATAAGTGACGATCGATGAATTCCCTTTTCGGACTTCTTTGATTTGTAATTCTGGTGTTTTCGCAGGGACAGTTGTTACATCGATCGATTGTTGGATATGCAGCTCTCTTGTTTGTCCTTGCGCATCTTTTCTGTCGTAGTCATACACGCGGTAAGTCGTGTCAGAACTTTGCTGTGTTTCTAAAATCATGATTCCTTTACCAATAGCATGGATCGTTCCGCTTGGTACATAAAAGAAATCACCTTTTTTAACTGGTACTTTCTTCAAAAGGTCATCCCAGCGCCCATCTTTGATCATCTCAGCTAGTTCTTCTCTTGTCTTTGCATGATGACCATAGATGATTTCTGCACCAGGTTCAGCATCGATGATATACCAGCATTCAGTTTTTCCTAATTCACCTTCATGTTTCATCCCATAGGCATCATCTGGATGTACTTGTACAGATAGATCATCTTCTGCGTCTAAGATCTTGATCAATAATGGAAACACTGGTTCTGAAGGATGGCCAAACAATTCCTTGTGTTCTGACCATAGTTCATCTAATCTTTTCCCTTTGAATTCGCCATTTTCTACTACACTGACACCATGAGGATGCGCACTGATCGCCCAATCTTCTCCGATTTTATCGTTAGGGATATCAAAACCAAAGACTGAACGTAAACGACTTCCTCCCCAAATTTTTTCTTGAAAAACTGGTTTTAAAAACATAGGTTCCTGCATAATTCAAACTCCTCTCATTTTTCATAGCTATTATAGCATTATTTCGGTAATACCGCTTTCTCTTTCAAAAAGTTTTCAACAATTTCATCTCGACATATGAGATACTCCGCACGATGATCGACAGGATGTACGCGATTTGACAAAAATATCAACGCTTCTTGTGTTTTTATATCAATCAAGAAAAACGTACCTGTATAACCAGTATGAAAAAGAATCGCATGACCGTCTTCTACATCCTTTTTTAAGTCCCATCCTAAAGAACGATAGCCATTTTTTTTCGGTGTTTGATCTTGCAGTAAAGAATCAATCGTCTCTTCTTCTAAAAAACGACCATTACGGATTTTTCCCTTGTTCAAATACATTTGGACAAAAGTAATGCTGTCTTTCAAATCAATAAAGAGACCCGCGTTACCTGCATGTTCAGCCAAAACTCTTGCTTTCGGATCATGAGTTTGTCCACGCAAAACCTCACCCGAAGGCAGTTGTTCTGTGGGAACGATTTTTTTGGAAGGAAAAGGAAGAAATAAGCTGTTCATCATTCCTAATGGTTCCAATACTTGTTCTTGAAAGATTTCCACTGCAGTTTCTTGGTAAATTTCCTCTAGCATCAACCCAAGAAGAATCGTACCGGCATCTGTATATTTTACTTCTTTTCCTAGTTGCTCACCTGGTTCTAGCTTCAAATAAGCGGCGATCAATTCTTCCTGAGATAGCTTATCTCTGTTTGGTATCCATGTTTTGATATCAGAAGTATGTGTCAGTAAATGACGCAAAGTGATTGTCTGATTTTCAAATTCAGGAAGATATTTATGAAGCGGTTGATCGAGTTCTATCTTTCCATCTTCTAATAGACGTAAAACTAATGAAGTGGTTGCAACGACTTTCGTCAGTGAGGCTGCATCAAACAACAGATCTTCTGTCATCAGCTGCTTTTCAGGAACGACTTGGGCAAAGCCGGCTGTAAATGTTTCTACTTGATTTTCTTTTATGAAGGCGACTGCTACACCTGGATAAAATCCTTCTTCCATCTTTTTCAAAATAAGCTGTTTCGTGTGTGGATACATCTTTTTCTCCTGCTTTTCTATCAGATTCTTACAGTCCAAGCTTAAAGCTTAATCTATGAGGAATCAACCTTTTTTACACAAAAAAACTGCGCGAAAAACCGCGCAGTTTCCCCCGGTATACTATTTTCTCTTTCTATCTCTAGAATAAGCGATAGTATGACCGTTCATAAAATGACGAGACATGCGACAATCGTTAAGAAAGAAAAAGTTAAGCGTCGCATCGAATGTCAGTTTTATTCTTTTCTTTTGGCTCACTGACGAACCACCATTCGATTCCTATAGCATCATAGATTGTGAGTACTGTGTGCTTTTTGTCTAAGAAGAAATCAACTGATAGTTGCTGCAAGTGAGCAATCAGTCCTTCCATGCTTTCAGTATCGATCATGAATTTCAGAAAATCAAGTCCAATCACTTCATCTGTAGGCAAATCAATTGCGCCTCCGCTAGCTTCTGTCAAACCAACATGGAAATCTCCTTCATTCAATACATGGATGCCCTCTTCTTCATTATGTACCTTCAAACCAAGTACATGATTAAGAAATTGGCGTTCTTTTGTTAAGTTAGTAACATTTAAATGGATTTTTTCAAAATAAGAACCTGTTGATAGTTTACTGAATTTTTCTTCAGATTTTCTTAATAATGCTTCTTGATCCATTGTTTCTGGAATTTCTCTTTGGTCGTTCTTATTCTCTTCATGGTAAATTTCCAATTCATTCTCTTCTGGGTCTACGAGCAAAATCCCCATACGTCCATGATCTTCTAAAGCTTCTTTGATTGGATAATTCATTTTACGGATACGACAAAGGATATCTGCCATTTCTTCTGTGCTAGGGATAATCAATGAAAAACGGTTCAGCTTTTTGATCACCCCCATGTGATCATTCGCTCTAGGACTTTCTTCCAGCAGCAACATTTCACTTCCAGCTTCTTCTGTTCCTAAAATGGCTAATTCGTTTTCTTCTCTTTTCAAATCAAAGCCAACAACGTTCTTGTAAAAATCAATCATTTTATCTCGGTCTTTCACCCGAATGGCTACACTTTTTAAATAGGTGGCAGCCCCCAATTGAAAATCTTTCATATTTCTTGCTCCCCTCTACGTCAAGCTTTATTTTAACGATGGATTCTTCTTCTTTCAAGCAATAACTTTGATTTTGTTAAAAAAAATGTGAGAAAATTCGCATTTTGCTTGTTTTTTGTAAATTAATGAGTAAAAACTCTTATAAAAAGAGGTTGTGAAAAAGCTGTTCTGCATCAAGTAATAAGAACAGCCAAACAAAAATAGCTCCTCCTATTTTTCGTTTGGTTGGGCTTATTACCGCAGATGCAAGCTTTTGAACACCGTTTAAGGAAGAGGTTGTAAAATCAGCGGTTTGACCTGAGTATTAGAGATACAAAACGGAAAAATAGCTTCTCATATTTTGCCGTTTTTTGAGCTAATACCGAAGGACAGCTGATTGAACACCGTTTATTCGGAAAAAGGGACTGTGACACGACTTTTGTCACAGCCCCTAAAAAAAATAATAAATTTGTACTATTCTATGAAGCTTCTTCTTCAGAAAACTGACTGTTATAAAGATCTGCATAGAATCCGTCTTTTTCCATCAATGTATCGTGGTTTCCTGTTTCTACGATCGAACCATGATTCATCACAATAATGTTGTCTGCATCGCGTATTGTAGACAAGCGGTGAGCAACAACGAAACTTGTCCGGTTTTCCAATAGGCGGTTCATCGCTTTTTGAATCAGTATTTCTGTTCGTGTATCTACACTAGATGTTGCTTCATCAAGGATCAGGACATCTGGATTTGCTAAGAATGCCCGCGCAATTGTGATTAGCTGACGCTGCCCTTGCGAAATATTGCTTGCATCCTCGTTTAATACAGTGTTATATCCTTCTGGCAATTTACGAACAAAATCGTCTACGTGAGCAGCTTTAGCAGCCTCAATGATTTGTTCGTCTGTTGCATCGTCGTTCCCATATTTGATATTGTCATAGATACTTCCTGTAAACAGCCAAGTATCTTGCAGTACCATTGAAAACTGTGCGCGCAATTCATCACGTGAAAGATCACGGGTATCTACACCATCGTAACGAATACTACCTCCAGAAACATCGTAGAACCGTTCAAGAAGGTTGATCAGTGTCGTCTTCCCTGCACCAGTCGGACCTACAATAGCGACCATCTCACCAGGTTTGACATCCAAGTTAAAATCAGTCATTAGCAAGTTATCTGGTGTGTAGCCGAATTGAACATTTTCAAAACGAACTTTGTATGGTGTATCTTTTTCTTCTGGAAGGCCAGATTTTTCATTGGACATCTCTTCTTCATCCAACACTTCAAATACCCGTTCGGCTGAAGCAACTGTTGATTGGATAGTGTTCATCAAACTTGCAAGTTGAGTGATTGGTTGAGAGAACTGTGTTGTATATTGCAAGAACGCTTGAACATCCCCTAATGTCATGTTCCCATTTGCAACTTTTACTCCGCCTAGTACAGCGACGAACACATAGCCTAGATTTTTAACGAAATTCATCAACGGCATGATGATTGCCGAAATAAATTGAGCTTTCCAACCAGCGGCATACAGATTCTGATTTTCTTTTTCAAATACTTCCTGGTCTTTTTCAGTATGATTGAATGTTTTAACAATGGTATGACCACCATATGTTTCTTCTACTTGGTTATTCAATAAACCTAAACTTTTTTGCTGATCTGCGAAAAACACTTGTGATTTCGGCGCTACGATCATCACGATGATCAAGCTTAAAGGGATCATCAATAACGCGACTAACGTCAATTGCCAGCTGATTGAAAGCATCATCACGATGACCCCAATCAATGTGACTGCACTAGTTACAAATTGAGTCAAATTTTGCTGCAGCGTGCTTGCGATGTTATCCATATCATTGATTGCTCGAGACATGATATCCCCATTTGTATGTGTATCATAATAGGAAATCGGTACACGATTCATTTTGGCTTCCAAATCATGACGTAATTCATAAACTGTTCGTTGGGAAACACGTGTCATAATAAATTGCTGTAAAAAGTTGAATACAGCAGAAATCAAATACATCACGATTACTGTCGCAATGATCTGCGCGATTTTATCAAAGTCTATCGGAAATTTTGTTACTTGTTGGCCTTGTTGCATCTGTTGAGCGCCAGCCATTACACCTTTGAATATTTCTGTGGTTGCTTTCCCCAAGACCTTTGGTGTTTGGATTTGGAAGATCACGGCTGCTATTGCTAGTACAAATACAGCGATGATCGCAACCATACGTTTAGACATATAGCCAAACAATCGGCGTACCGTTCCCCAGAAATTTTTAGGCTTTTCACCTTTTACACCGAGATTTCTGCCAGGTCCACCATGTCCTGGACCGCCTGCTGGTCCATGAGAGGGACGTGTGTTTGTTTTACTCATGCTAAGTCCTCCTCTCTTAGTTGTGAATGAACGATTTCTTGATAAGTTTCGTTTGTTGCTAATAGTTCTTCATGTGTTCCTTTGCCAACCAGTTTTCCTTCATCTAGCACAAGGATCATATCTGCATCCATTACTGTACTTACTCGTTGAGCAACTAAAACGGTGATACTTTCTTTCATATTCGTTTTCAATGCTTGGCGAAGATTGGCATCCGTTTTGAAATCCAACGCTGAGAAGGAATCATCAAACACATAGATATCTGCTGTTTTGACTAATGCCCGTGCAATTGCCAGACGCTGTCTTTGTCCACCAGAGAAGTTTCCTCCTCCTTGTTCCACATGGCTATCTAAGCCATCTTCCATCTCTGAAACAAAATCTTTAGCTTGTGCGATTTCTAATGCTTTCCAAATCATTTCATCTGTTGCATCCGGCTTACCATACTGCATATTGTCTCGGATCGTTCCAGAGAACAGAACTGCTTTTTGAGGAACAAAGCCCATTAATTCTCGCAAATTATATTGAGTCATGTCACTAATGTCCGTTCCATTTATTTGGATCGAACCAGATTCGATGTCATATAATCGAGGGATCAAATTGACTAAGGTCGTTTTACCTGAACCAGTCCCCCCTATGATTGCGACGATCTCGCCCGACTTGGCTTGGAAATCAATATCTTCCAATGCAAGTTTTTCTGCTCCATGATATCGATAATTGACATGATTGAAGGCCAATGTTGCGTTTTTTCCAGCAAAAGAAACTGTTTTAGGATTTTCAGGGTCATGGATACCGATTTTTTCATCCAACACTTCATTAATACGGTCAGCTGAAGCTTGTGCACGAGGCACCATGATAAAAATAGCGGAAAGCATCATAAAGCTGATCAAGATCTGCATCGCATAAGTCATAAATGCAATCAGATTACCGACTTCCAAAGTCATATCTGCTATGTAGTGTCCACCAAACCAAGTGATTGCTACGTTTGTACCGCTCATGATCAATGTCATCATTGGCATCATCAATGCGACGATCGTATTAACTTTGATTGCCGTATTTGTATAATCTTTATTCGCTAAATCAAAACGATTTTCTTCAAAGCGTGTCTTATCGAATGCTCGAATCACTCTGACCCCTGTCAATCCTTCTCGAAATACCAGGTTTAAACGGTCAGTTTTCTTTTGCATACTTTTGAATAATGGAACAGCAAAGTACATGATTCCGCCGATCAAAATAATCATTACTGGGATGACAACTAAGAAGATTTTTGTCAACTGATGATCTTTTTGATAAGCAAGTATGCTCGCGCCAATCAACGTGATTGGTGCATTGATCATCATACGTAAAAACATTTGTGTAACCATTTGGATTTGAGTCACATCATTGGTCGTTCTTGTGATCAAAGAGGCCGTTCCATATTTATCAAACGCATCTTTTGTCAGACTCTCTGATTTTTTATAGACATCCGTACGCAATTGCTTACCCAGTTTCTGTGATTCACGAGTAGCAAAAAATGTATTTGCGATAGCAGCTAAGATACTGATCAAAGAAAAGCCGATCATCACAAAACCTGTATGCCAAATATAATCGACATCTCCTTGCGCTACCCCTTTATCAATAATATTGGAGGTAAGTGTCGGCAAATATAAATCTGCCAGTACTTGGATCACCATGAAAACTGCAGCTGCAATTGCTGAAGTCAAGGAGATCCGTTTTACGATTTTTAGCATCTAGTTCCCTTCTTTCTATTTATATACTCCGTTTTTCAGCCAAGAAAGTTTCAAATTGAATTCACTGATTGCTTGCTCTACTGAGTAATCTTCAGATGTTGAAAATAAGCGATACGAATGCGCAATTGTTGTAAATACAGTATTCATCACTAATTGGATCAGTAATTCCAATTCATGATCATTTTTTACTTTCAGCTTCGTCCGATCGATCAATTCAAGCAACTCTTTTGCATCTTGTTTGTGTTCTTTATGTGGATCGTGAGGCGTTTTTTGGCGACTCGTATGAGGAGCGACTTTTCTTGAGGCACGGTAATCCATGTTCATAAACAAGTTACGATAAAAAGAAGCATTCTCGCCTTCCAAAATCTCATAAATCATTTTAGAAAAATAGGATTCGAATCCTTTGAATAGATCACCATCGGATTCTTTCATTAGTTGTAACATATCTTTAGAGCTGTCACGTCTCATTGTCTCAAAGTAATAAAAATAAAGATCCTCTTTATCTTCAAAATACTGATAGAAACTGCCTCTAGGGATATCCGCTAATTTGACGATATTAGCAATCGAAGCTTCTTTTAAGGGTACTCTAGAAAACTCGATTCTCGCAGCCTCGATTAGTCTTTTTTGTTTTTCTTTAGGCAAATGGAAAAATGTCTGTGTCGGCATATGGATCCTCCTTTCTTTCAAGATGACACATTGTCATATGACGCTGTGTCATTATAACACCTCCTACCTGTTTTGCAAGACATTTGCATAGTTTTTTTCATTATCATCCGATACATTAAAAAAGTGATAAGAGGAATCCTTCCATTTGAATTAATGAGAGTTGCCCATTAAAATAGCCACATACTAAACAAAGGATGAGATAAATGGCCCAATCAATTAGTGTCCAAGACTTCAATAAATTGCCTCTCGATGCTGACAGCATCGTTTTAGATACAAGAAATACCTTAGATTACACAAAAAACCACTTAAGCCACTCGCTTTCTATCCCCGCTGCTATCTTGCCAAGACAATTAAAAAATCTAGATCCAAAGAAACTTTATTATATTCTAAGCTATACAGGCAGGCGATCAGAAGCATTAGCCGATCAACTTACTGCTAATGGTTTTCGTGCTGTTTATATCATTGGTGGGATGGAAGCTCTTCAGTCGAGTGTTGCTTGAATATTGCTTGTTAGATTCAAAAGAGGCTGTGACAAAAAATCGTGTCACAGCCTCTTTTATACCCTGTCTTTTTTTAGTTATTTATTCTTCAACCTTATCAATATGACTTGATAGCCTTTTCTTTTTCGAGTAAACTGATTTTGTTAGTCATAGTTATAACAATCATAGCAATAAAAGGAGAAGGTAAGCATATGGCATCTGTTTTAGTAGTCAAAGGTCATCCCCTAACTGCAGAAGAATCGCGCACAGTTAAGGCATTGACGTCTTTTTTAACAAGTTATAAAGAAAATCATCCAGATGATGAAGTGACTGTTTTGGAACTTTATCGCGATGATATTCCGGAAATCGATGAAGAATTATTATCAGGTTGGGAAGCATTACGTGCTGGTGCAGAATTCACTTCCTTATCAGAAAGTCAACAACAAAAAATTGCTCGTTTCAATGAATTGACTGATCAGTTCCTTGCTGCTGATAAAATCGTTATCGCAAACGCCTTATGGAATCTAAATATCCCAACAAAATTAAAAGCTTGGTTCGATACCGTCAATGTAGCTGGAAAAACGTTCCGCTATACAGAAAACGGGCCAGAAGGATTAGTGACAGGTAAAAAAGCACTGCACATCCAATCTAATGGCGGTGTATACAACGGACAAGACTTTGCCTCTCAATATGTAAAAGGTATTTTAAACTTTGTAGGCATCGATCAAGTAGATCAGCTATTCATCGAAGGAATCGATTATGACCCTGACCGTGCAGATGAGTTGATGCAAAATGCATTAGATAAAGCTGCTGCTTTAGGTAAATCATTTTAAAAATTGAGATAAATGCATACAAAAGAGACAGAGGAAAAAATCTTCAAAGCAGCATTTGTGCCTTGGATATTTTCCCATCTGTCTCTTTTTGTTATTCTTTCTGCTTTTTCAACGGATTTTCTTCATAAAGAGAAGAGATTGTTGTGTACCATTCAAAAACATGAGTAATCACTACTTTAGCTGCTGCATAAACAGGAATCCCCAAGATCACACCGATGATTCCGAACAATTTCCCAGAAGTCAGCAGAACTAATAAAATCGTTACTGGATGGATTGCTAACTGATTCCCTAGTACTAATGGAGAGATCAAGCGTCCTTCTATTGTCTGCTCTACTGCAAAAACGATCAGTACTTTGATGATCATGAATGGACCTGCTACAATGGCTAAAAAGATAGCCGGAATCATCGCTAAAAATGATCCTAAGTAAGGGATCAGGTTCAAAAAACCCGCAATAATCCCCAACGTGACAGCATACTCTAAACCAATGACCGCAAAACCAATCATAAACATGATTGCCACAGCAAAAGCCACAGTTAGTTGTCCTCTTATATAAGAAGAAACTTGACTATTCATTTCACTCAGCACATTCAACGTCGGTTTTTGCATGCGTGTCGGTAAAAATTTGACAAAATAAGGTGCTAATTGTTTACCGTCTTTCAATAGATAAAATAAGATAAACGGCATCGTCAGCAGAGCCACTAAAATAGTCGCTACCGCGCCGACAAAACTTCCAAGACTCTGAACTGTACTCTTAGATATATCTTGGATCATATCGCCTGCCGAATTCATGAACTTATCACCTGCTGTTTCCAACTGTTCGCGAAATTGGTTGAACAGCGGGTCCCGCAAAATCTCGGTTAATTTATTATCAATCGTATCTACATATTGAGGGAAGTTACTGATGAAGCTCACTGTTTGTTCCTGAATCTTAGGGATGATCACTACGCTCCCCCATGCGATTAGTGCAACAACCAAAACAAACAGCCCAATGATACTGTAAAGCCTTGGTACTTTTCGCTTTTCAAAGTAATCAACTACCGGATTCATCAAGTAATACAAGATTCCTGCTAAAATGATAGGCAGACCTACGATTGCTAAAAATTGCCAGATTGGTGCAAACAAATATGAAACTTTTGTAAATAAAAAGACGATCAGCAATATTAACAATACAACAAGTAAGGCTGTGACTACTTGATTATTTAAAAACCAGCGCCAAAACCACGATACCGGTCTGTTCTTCTTATTTTTTCCTTCCATAATTCCTCCTGTTAGTTATAAAAAATTTGGCTTCCCAAACCAATAGCAGGCAGTCTATGCGGATGAAGATAGATTCCATTTGCAATTTGTCCTTCTTCTGGACAAGCATCAAAAATCAATGATACGTGAGCTACTGTCTCTAAATTCCCATTGGCCATCGGACCGACATAATCGATCGTATATACCTGATCATCAAAAGCAATTGTTCCGCCTGCTTTCAAAGAAAAAGGTTCGTCTTTTGATACTTCTTGAATCACCGAATATTTTCGTAAGGCAGCTGTTGCTGTTTTATCGAACAAAATCAGCATGGGTTCTTCCTTGTTTATTGCTTCTGTCCCAATTTCTGTAATCTTTGCCTGAATCATTGCACTCTCTCCTTTAATTGCTTTCAAAAACAGTATAACACATTCTCATTCTTTAGCCGTGTGGAATAATTATGTGATAGAATAAAAACGAAAACTATTTCATTACAATTAGGAGGAATCAGCTCATATGATCGAAAAGATAATTTTAGGAACCTATACGCGTCGCGAAAGTAAAGGAATCTATACGATCGACCTTGATACAGAAAAAGAAGAATTAGCCAACCTTTCATTAGCTGTTGAAGAAAATAGCCCTACCTATGTAGCAAAAAGTAAAGCTGGCAATCTTTACACAGTTACTAGTGTGGATGGATTAGGTGGTGCCGGTGCGTACGATAAGGATTTTCATTTTTTGAATGCGGTAACAGAGTCTGGCGCTCCTTTGTGTTATGTAGCGGTTGATGAAGCACGTCAATTACTATACGGGGCGAACTATCATAAAGGTGAAGTAAATGTCTACCATATATTAGGAGATGGCGAACTGAAAGCAGCAGATTCAATATTCCATCAAGAAGCGACAGGTCCTCATAAAAACCAAGATCATGCGCATGTCCACTATACGGATCTGACTCCTGACCAACGATTAGTCGTATGTGATCTTGGTACAGATCGTGTGTATACTTATGATGTGTCCGAAAACGGCAAATTGAATCTTGTAACTACCTTCACTGCAGAGCCAGGAACAGGCCCTCGCCATCTTGTCTTTCATCCAAATGGACAATTCGCTTATTTATTTGGTGAATTAGACAGCACAGTCCGCGTGCTTTCTTATAATAAAGAAACAGGTGCTTTTGAAGAATTACAGAAAATATCGACCTTGCCAGAAGAATTCGACGGTGAAAATGGAGGGGCAGCTATCCGCATTTCAAATGATGGCAAGTTCCTTTATGCTTCTAACCGAGGACATAACTCGATTGCTGTATTCGCAGTTTTTGAAGATGGTTCCCACATTCAAAACAAGCAAATCATCTCAACAGAAGGGGATTTTCCCCGCGATTTCGCACTAGATCCAAGCAATAATTTTGTCGTGTGTGCCAATCAGAACACCGATAATCTGACATTATATCGCCGTCATCCTGAAACAGGATTACTGGAATTACTGAAAAAAGATGTCTATGTACCAGAATGTGTCTGTGTTTATTTTGATCGTTAGTAAGAAAAGGAGAATGAAATGAATCAGCAAGACGTATTAGACAGACTACGGGAAGAACTAAATATTCCTTTCTTTGATGGGAAAATCGAAGATAAAGAGTATAGCGAAGAGGAATATCAGAAACTCAAAGCCGATTTACAGAACTACTTTGAACAATATGTACAGAATGTAGAAAACTAATCAGCTTTCCATACTATCTGAAAAGAACATCAGGACAAGACTTTTCCGTCTATCCTGATGTTCTTTTCTACAAATAAAAAACCGCCGAGATGGTTAGACTCGACGGAAAAGGAGTATTTACTCGATTTTGAGTAAGTACAAGGTTGTTGTTGGTTATAGGTATGTCATTATCATAAAGGATTTTGATCACTCTATCATAAAGGTAATATTACATTTATATTAGATAACTCTAGTTTTTATTGTTATCAAAGATTTCTTTTATTTTTTCAACAACAAATTAGTCATTTTTTGGATGGCAGCTGTCAATTGGTCTGTCGCTTGGTCTTGTTTTGCTTCAGATGTATTGAATAGATCTTCATCTACCCCTGATTCAAGATCGATACTTTGGATCATTTCTTCACAGCCTGCTACATATGAAAGATAAGCTTTTTCAAAATTTTTATGAATGCCCATTGCTTTTGCTGGTGGACGCAAAGTACTGACTTTCTTAAGCATTGCCCGATATTTTTTTGTTCCTTCTTCAAATAACAGGATGATCTCTTCAAGAGTCGATTTGTCCAGTTCACTTGTTTTTCCTTCATCAATTGCGTTTCTGATCACTTCATATTTCGGATGCATTCCTTCTCCGATTGCTTCTGTTTCCTTGACGATTTGATCGATGGACTGCACATAATAGCCAATATTCGGTAACATGTTCGTTTTCCTACTTTCTCCATTGTTGTTATTATTTATTCTACTTGTTTTTATCCTCAAATGACAAGTACTTGAAAAAATTTAATGGTTTCTATACAGCTCGCCATTCTTATTCGTGCTCAAAGAAACCATCTGCTAAACTATATTGTTTCCCTGCGACAATGTCATATTGGATCAATTGATATTCGTCGTAAATCTCTTGTTGCGAGCGATTGAATTGCGCTTCTTTATACCACTGTCCGTTTTGATAGTACAGTTCTCGTTCAAACGCCGGAAGTTCCTGTTCTAATGATAAAAGCAGCTGATAAAAGCCATTTGTTGTCTGATTCGTCTGTTCCATTAGATTCGCTGCAAAATAAAACGGACTGGTGATTGCATCGTGAGTCGTTTGCTTTTCTAATTCTCCTTTACTGTCGAACATAAGAAATTGTGTTTCATGCAATGTTTGTTTGTCATTTTTTGCTTGGATCGTATCTGAATAGATCCCTGGAAGATGATCCCCCCAAAAAACAACTAAAGTCCTTCTAGAAAGATTCTTCAATTCTTCCGTGAACTGCTTCAGTGCCGTGCTGCTATAGGAAATATCTTGCAGATAATTCTCTAAGTCAAGTGTCCCACTTCCATCTGAAGTTTTTGCAGGATAGTCTAGATTATCATACTTTCCATCGTAGGGCATATGTGTCTGCATCGTGACTAAATGAATGAACTGAGGTGTTTTTTCTTCCTTGAGAAGTGTCATTACTTCTTTGTAAGCTGACTCATCAGAAATATATGGATTATTCTCTATCGTATCCGTATAGGTCATCGTACGCTCGCTGATGAACTGGTCAAATCCTAATGTCTGATAAACATCCTCTCTTTTATACATCGAAGTATTGTATGGATGGATCGCTGTCGTCTGGTATGATTGTGCGTTTAACGCTGAAACGATAGAAGGAAGCTGATCCATTTTTGGTACAAGCATCGTGTAAGGGGTGGTGAGTTGCGCATTAAATAACGCCATAGAAAAACCAGTCAATGCTTCAAATTCGATATTTGCTGTTCCACCGCCATAGTTTTGAGAAAGCATATTGCCACTATATGTTTGATCAGCTACTTCATAATAATCTGCCAATGGCTCACCAGATACTTCTACGCCGTTTAATCGACTAGGATCTGAGAAACTTTCACTCATCACGAACACGATGTTCGGCGACTCTTCCTCTACAGTTTTATTTTTTTCATCGGCTAGCTTCTGGTATTTTTCAGTGATTTCTTTGATCTTTTCTTTCGAATATCCTTCAGGTTCATCCATTGGTTCTACCTTCAGATTGTACAAAAACCCACCGATAAAACCAGTGTTATAGTAGTTCATTTTCTGGCTGTAAGGTATCCATAGTGCCGTTTTATTATATGCTTTTCGCAACAAATTATCGGGATTGTTGAAATTACTGATATACCCTAGCAGTCCAATTGCCACAAGCAGTGTCGTTAATCGGATCAATTGGAATCGCCTTCCTTTTTTCAGGCTTCGAAACATGTACCAGCAAAACAATCCTATCACGGTTCCTGCGGCAGCTAAGATCACTGTAAACAGCATAGTGCCGGTCATATCTTTCAGCAATCCGATTTCAGTGATCATCTTCAAATCGTCTGGATAAATCGGTTCTTGCCGATAACTCATTTTCATATAATTTGCAAAACCTAATACACCGATGGCTACGACATACGTAAGGGAACCTAAAGGGACAGATCCTGCTAGTGCAATCAGAAAAATAAGAATAATCAGCAAGACGAGACAGGCTAAGAAGAATTTTTCCGTATGCCAAGAAAAAGCAAATTTCAACGCAAGGTCTACGGATAGATCATTTTGACACCACTGCAAAAATAAATTACTAAAAACAACAAGAAAAAAGATACTGATGATTGCTGCTGTTCCTTTTAAAATCTTTTTCTGTTTGGTCGAAAGTCTGCTTATATATCTTTTCAAATGCTTGCTCCTTCATTTCTATCAATAAAAGAATGTTGCTTCTCTTATTTTAGTTGTACGAAATTCGAAAGTAAAGAACGGAAAGAAGAATTAATGAAATCCAAATATTCTCTTTCTTTATGGCCTTTCTGGTTTCTTTAATAAGCGGACCTTTCGTACTCCAGAAATTTTTTCTAGCTGTTGTTTCACTTGATTGAGCTGTTCAAAATCAGTACTGTCTATGTCAATCAATATGTAGACATGCTCATTCTTATGGTTACGCGATATATCTGCGATCGCTAGCTCGTTCTCATTCAGCAGAGAAAATATCTCTGCTAATATATTGGTTTTCTTTTGATAAAATATAGTGAATCGAAACGGCGCTTGGAAAAACATTCGTGCGGATGGATAATTGACCGCTTCTCTAACCGTACCGAACAAAAGATAATCTTTTAAGGCTTCAACTGCCAAACGTCCGCTGTCTGCCAAAGCTTCCTGAGTCGATCCCCCTAGATGAGGCAACATAAGTATACGGTCATTTTCTAAGAACTCTTCTTCTGGAAAATCAGTCAAGTATTTAGCCAGATGTTGTTTTTCCAATGCTTGCATAACAGCATATTTATCAACAATTTCACTTCTTCCTACATTGATAAGTACAGCATCTTTTTTCATTTTTTCTATATTCGCCTGATCGATCAATCCTTTTGTATCTTCTGTCAACGGCAGCATGACTACGATGTAATCCGAGGTAGAAAGAACTGTTTCTAAATCTGCTTGCCGAACATAATCCAACTGGGCATCGCGGATAGAATAACCCAAGACATCCATCCCTAAGCTATAGCAACTTAGCGCTACTTTTGTGCCTATCGCTCCAAGACCAAGAAGACCGATGGTTTTGCCTTGCAATTCTCGTCCCACATAAGCACTTCTTTTGTTTTCTGCCTGTTCTAAAATATTAGGACCTGTTAGTGTTTGTACCATACGACTTGCTTCGATTATCGGACGGGAAGATAAGAGCAAACAGCACAAAACAAGCTCTTTTACTGCATTAGCATTTACACCTGGTGTATTCATGACGATCGTCCCGTTTTCAGAAGCTTTTTCAACGTTGATCGTGTTCACCCCAACACCAGCTCTTGAAATTGCTAGCAAATCTGGTGTAAGCCATTCATCTTTCACTTTCGTACTACGAATAACTATTCCTTCGGCTGGCAAATCATCTATTATTTTGAAATATTCCCCTTGTAACTTTTCTATCTCTTGTTCTGGAATAGCATCAATCAAATGAACGTGATACATAAAACCCCCTCCTTACTAACAAGTATCTCGAAATTTCTGCAATTAGACAACTGTTTACCATTTGACTTCCTAGAAGCAAAAAGAGCAGTTAGAGCAGAGTAGGCTGAGTGATAAAAATAAGGCTATGACAAGTTACTGCCATAAGCCTTATTTTCGAGAGCAAAATATTGAGGGTGAGATATCTTGATAAATGGTGTTCCGTTAGCTGACATTGATAATAAGACTAAATTTCAAAAAAGTTGAAAAGCAAATTTCGTCAATCTCTTCTTATTTCTTAAAACTAAGTGGCTTTTTCACAACCTCTTTTTATCTAATAACCACTGTTTCCAACTCAACTAATTTTGCCCACGTTTCAATTTGATCTGTTGTTAGATTTAGCGAGACAACGGTATGATGACCGCCACCTGCCTGAATCCATGAATGGACACCTTCATGGAAATTCGGTTTAGTTTTCCATAACACACGTGCAACAGGTAAATTAGGTGCTTCAGTCGTTGGTTCAAAGGCTTCTACTTCATTGATCAGCAGTTTATAATGCGTACCGAAATCTGCCATCGATACGACTACCCCTTCTCCTGCTTTCCCATCAAATACAAGACGCGCCGGATCTTCTCTATCTCCCATTGATAAAGGAGAAACAACGATTCTTGGTTTCGTCGCAGCAAGCGTCGGATCTACTTCCATCATATGGGATTCCAAGATTGCTTCTTGGCCACTAGCTAGCTCGTAAGTATAATCTTCCATGAATCCTGTATCTTTCCCTCGAGCCATGATTTTCAGCAACCGATCAATCGCTGCAGTTTTCCAGTCGCCTTCCCCAGCAAAACCGTATCCTTCTGCCATCAAACGTTGTACAGCTAGTCCAGGTAGTTGTTTCATTCCATACAGGTCTTCAAAATTAGTCGTAAAAGCGTTATAGCCTCCTTCTTCTAAGAAACGGCGAATACCGATTTCCTGCTGAGCTTGTACTTTTACATGTTCCTCCCATGTCTTTTCTTCATAATCACCATAGTCGAAGGTATACAATTCCTTGTACTCTTCAAATAATTGATCGACTTCTTCGTCTGATACGCGATCGATTACTTGTACAAGATCTCCGATACCAAAATAATCAACAGTCCAACCAAATTGAATCTGTGCTTCCACTTTGTCTCCTTCTGTGACACCCACGTTTCTCATGTTGTCACCAAAACGAGCCACTTTTATTCCAAAACTTTCATTATAGGCTACTGCAACATCCATCCAATCAGCAATCTCTTTTTGGATCTCAGGTCGTTTCCAGTAGCCAACGACGATTTTATTTTGTTTATTTAATCGAGCATTGATGAACCCATATTCGCGGTCACCATGAGCGGATTGATTTAAATTCATGAAATCCATATCGATCGTTTTCCAAGGAATGCTTTCGTTATATTGCGTAGCTAAATGAAGCAATGGTTTTTGTAGAAGCTTTGTCCCGCGGATCCACATTTTTGCTGGTGAGAAAGTATGCATCCAAGTGATCACACCTGCTACTTCTTCTCGATAATTGACCTCTTTCATGATTTTTGTGATCGTATCAGCAGTAACTGCTAATTCTTGAAGGCGGATTGGATAAGGCAATTGGCCATTTTCATTCAGTTCATCGACCATTTCTTGTGCATGTTTCTTTACTTCTCGCAGTGCTTCTTCCCCATATAAATGCTGTGATCCTACAACAAACCAAAATTCTTTTTCTCCAATATTCAACATAATTAGCCACTCCTTTTATTTGTTTTGTCCGTAATACGCATTTTTTCCGTGTTTTCGTAAATAATGTTTATCTAAAATCCGTTGAGGCAGCTCTTCTGAAAATGAATTGAGCTGTCTGGTAAATAAATTCATCTTGCATACTTCATCTAGTACGACTGCGTTCATTACCGCACTTTGCGCATCTTTCCCCCAAGTAAATGGACCGTGTCCGTGTAAAAGTACCCCTGGAATTGCTAAGGGATCAATTTTGCGTTCTTTGAATGTTTCTATGATAACTTTTCCTGTTTCATATTCGTACCCGCTGTCGATTTCCTGTTGTGTCAAAAATCGAGCACAAGGTACCGATCCATAAAAAGTATCTGCATGCGTCGTCCCCATCGCAGGAACATCCAATCCTGCTTGTGCCCAGATCGTCGCCCATGTCGAGTGAGTATGGACGATTCCTCCGATTTGAGGAAATGAACGATATAAAACAGCATGAGTAGGCGTATCCGAAGAGGGATTGAGTTTACCTTCAATGATATGATTGTCCAAGTCCACAACGACCATGTCGTCTGCTGTCATCTCTTCATAACTGACTCCGCTAGGTTTGATAACGAAATATCGTGTTTCAGGATCAAAAGCGCTCACATTTCCCCATGTATATTTGACGAGTCCGTGTTTAGGCAAGTCAAGATTTGCTTGGTATACTTCTTCTTTCAGTTGTTCCAGCATTTTCTATCACTCCTTTTTCTTGCAATTGATGAATCGCTGTTTTTTCAATGTCGATCCCCTCACGGTAACGTCTCATAAATATCTGATAGCCTGCTATTTCTTCTGCTGAAGGTGTGATGGTGATTCCTTGGTCTTGTCCAAACACGTCTTCTGCCAAGAAGTTTTCTAAAGACTTCCCATGTCGATCCATCATATAGGCTGCTAATAACGCGATTCCCCACGCTCCACCTTCTCCGGCTGTGTCCATCACTGTAACTGGTGCCTCCATAGCAGATGCTAGAATCCGCTGTCCAACTTCTGGTGTTTTAAAAATCCCCCCATGCCCCACTAAACGATCAATTTGGACATTCTCAGATTTCAATATATCCATTCCGATTCTCATTGCACCAAAAGCACTGGCTAAATGGATCCGCATGAAATTCGCTAAATCAAAACGGCTACCTGGTGTACGTACAAATAATGGCCTTCCTTCATTTACTCCTGTAATGTTTTCACCGGAAAAATAACCATAAGAAAGTAATCCCCCGCAATCCGTATCGCCTTCTAGCGCTTTGTTGAATAATACCGTGAATAATTTATCTCTGCTTATCTCCATACCCAAAGAATTGGTAAATTCTTCAAAAATACTGACCCAAGCATTGATATCCGAAGAGCAGTTATTCGTATGAACCATGCCTACTAGTTCTCCTGAAGGTGTAGTGACCATGTCGATTTCCGGATGGACATTTTCTAGTTCTTTTTCTAATACGATCATAGCGAAGGCGGAAGTACCAGCCGAAATGTTCCCTGTCCGTTTGGCTACACTGTTCGTAGCGACCATACCGGTTCCTGCATCCCCTTCTGGCGGACAAACCGGGATTCCTGGTCTCAAATTTCCCGTAGGGTCGATCAGATAAGCCCCTGATTCGCTTAACTTGCCAGCTTCTTCTCCTGCTACTAGAACTTTAGGCAAAATGTGATCCAAGTCAATCGCTACGTGCGCTTTTTCGATTAACTGACCAAAAATATTTTTCATTTCTTGATGGTAGGTTTTCGTTGAAGGATCGATAGGAAACATGCCTGATGCATCTCCTACGCCTAGTACTTTCTCACCAGTAAGCTGCCAATGGACATAACCTGCAAGCGTTGTCAAAAAATTAATTTCTTTCACATGTTCTTCTTTATTCAAAATAGATTGATACAAATGAGCGATACTCCATCTCTGCGGAATATTGTATTGAAATTTTTCCGTTAATATTCGTTCTGCTTCTTCAGTGATTGTATTTCGCCAAGTACGAAATGGTACTAGTAACTGTTCCTTGCTATCAAATGCTAGATAACCGTGCATCATTGCACTGAACCCAATCGACCCGATTGTCGTAAGATTCTCGCCATAGATTTCGAATACTTCTGCTGCCATTTTTCGGTAACTGACGCGCAGTCCTTTCCAAATATCTTCTAATGAATAGGTCCAGATACCATTTTCTAGTTTGTTTTCCCACTCATAACTACCAGCGGCAATAGGAGTAAAAGATGAATCAATCAATACAGCTTTGATCCTAGTTGATCCAAACTCAATCCCTAAAGATGTACGACCATCTATGACATCTAACATACTTTGCGCATTTACTTCCTTCATAATGATTTAACTCCCTCCTTCTCGTCAAACCTGATCAAACCGTCTTTTTAGTAGCGCTTACAATGATTATTGTATACTTTTGTACGTACATGTCAAGCGGTTATTTACAAGAATACAATAAAAAACACTTGTTTTGTACGTACATAAGTTATAAAATGAAATTGCTTACAAAATCTGATCAACCGCCTTCTCGAAATTCTAGAAGGAGAGAATACTTATGAAAAAAGAAAAAAAAGTTTCCTCATCGTTTATTTATTTTTTTGGCGCATTTGGCGGCATTCTATTTGGATATGATATTGGTGTTATGACCGGCGCCTTACCTTTTTTACAGCATGATTGGGGTTTGGCAGGTAAAGCTTCTTTGATAGGATGGATCACGTCTTCGGTCATGTTAGGTGCGATCCTTGGCGGCTCTTTATCTGGTCTTCTTTCTGATAAGCTTGGACGACGAAAAATGATTCTTCTTTCTGCACTTATTTTTATGGCTGGTTCTGTCCTTTCTGCATCTGCCCCTCACAATGGTTCTTATTTTCTGATTGCAGCAAGGATTCTTCTAGGTTTAGCTGTTGGCGCTGCATCTGCCCTAGTTCCTGCTTATATGTCTGAAATGGCTCCTGCTAGACTAAGGGGAAGATTGTCAGGGATCAATCAAGTGATGATTGCTTCTGGCATGCTCCTTTCCTATGTTGCAGATTATTTGCTAAAAGGGTTGCCTGAAACGATGGCTTGGCGCGTGATGTTAGGGCTCGCTGCTGTCCCCGCGCTGATTTTATTTTTCGGTGTTTTAGCTCTACCAGAGTCACCGCGTTTTCTTATGCAATCTGGCCGCTTGGAAGAGGCAAAAAGAGTATTGAACTATATTCGGACACCAAAAGAAGCTGAACAGGAATTCGAACAAATCCAGCTGAATGTCAAACAAGAAAAGACAACCGGAACTTCTTGGCATACTTTGTTTTTAGAAAAATATCGTTCCTTAGTCATTGCCGGTATTGGTGTAGCAGTATTCCAGCAATTTCAAGGAGCTAATGCTATTTTTTACTATATTCCGCTGATCGTAGAAAAAGCGACTGGGCATGCAGCGAGCGATGCATTGATGTGGCCGATCATCCAAGGAATCATTTTAGTTGCTGGTTCTTTGCTCTTTTTGGTTATTGCAGACAAGTTCAATCGGCGAACTTTATTGAAAATAGGCGGTAGCGTGATGGGACTTTCTTTCATCCTACCAGCTGTTTTAGGAACTGTACTGGATGCTCATACAAATTCGTTGTTGATTCTCTTGTTTTTATGTATTTATGTCGCATTTTATTCTTGCACATGGGCTCCACTGACATGGGTAATCATAGGCGAAATATTCCCACTAGCTGTCCGCGGGCGAGCATCTGGCCTAGCCTCTTCTTTTAATTGGATTGGTTCTTTCCTAGTTGGCTTGCTTTTTCCTGTGATGACTGCTTCTATGTCTCAAGAAATCGTTTTCGGCATTTTTGGGATCATCTGCTTTTTAGGGGTTTTATTTATTCAAGAGATCGTACCAGAAACTCGTGGGAAATCTTTAGAGGAAATCGAACAAAGTGCATCTAAAAAAACTTATCCTAAACGTATTTCTATCCATCATTCTTAAAGAGGTTGTGACAGAAGTGGTCAGCTTCAAGAAATAAGAAGGAACCGCTTAGTTTCCAGTCACAAGGAACAATTTCAAAAAACAGCTTCTCATGTTTGATGAATATTGTGACTTGTGACCAGTTGGTAGGAGAACACCGTTTAGTGGAGAGGTGGTGAAAGAAACGTTCAGCCTTGAGCGATGACAAAAGCTCTCACAAACATTGCGACGAGTAACCGTAGGAGCAATAAGAGGCGGTAAAAACCCGTCTCTTATTTTTCGTTTTCTTTCACTGTTTCCCGTTCAACTAGTACAGGTTCATAGAGAATATTTGGCTGTGCCTGTCCTTTTTCAATCGTTGTGACGATCCACCGTGCGGCATCTTGTCCCAACTTTTCTTTTGGATGCGTCAATGTTGTCAATTTTTTATTCCCTAAATGGCTTAAAGAAGAATCGTCTGTTCCTACGATCGATAGGTCATCTGGAATATGATAGCCATTTTCTGTCAACTTATCTAGCATTAAACTAGCTATTTGATCGTTATAGCAAATGATGCCATCTAAAGCTTGTTCTTCTTTCAACCGTTGTACTGTTTTTTCAGCGATTGTTTCTCGTGTTTCCGTGGTGAAAGTAATGATATCTTCCGTCAAAAAACGCACATTATACTGTTCACACGCGCTGATAAAACCTTTCATCCTGTATTTTCCTTGAAGATCGTCGATTTTTGTGATGAACAACAGACGCTGATGTCCTTTTTTTATCAAATATTCTGCTGCCATAAAACCGACTTTCACATCATCTAAACAAATATAAGAGGCATTTAACTCTTCATAAGCAGCATTGATCATCACCATCGGAATGCCTTGTTCTCTCAAAGCAACATAAAGTGCTAAGTTTGGGTTATACTGATTACTTTTCGTAGGCTCAACGATCAAACCATCTACCCCATAAGCAATCATTTTCTTCAAACACTCTTTCTCCAATTCGTGATCGTTATTCGTACTGGCTAAAAGCAATGAATACCCAGATTCTCGTAATTCATTTTCGATTCCTCGGATAATCGACGGAAAAATATAATCAGAGAGATATGTGGTGATGACACCGATCGTTTTTGTTCTGTTCAATGGTGTTTTTTCTTTCTTATAGCTGTCATCTACATATGTGCCCGACCCTTTTTCTTTACGCAGATAGCCCTCATTTACCAACACAGCGATTGCTTGCCGAATCGTATGTCTGCTGACGTCATATATTTCTTGCAGCTTGAATTCTGAGGGAATGGTTGTATTTACTTCGTATTCCTCACGAAGGATCTTTTGTTTTATCTCTTCTGCAATATCTTGATATTTTGCCATTTGCCTTGCCCCTTTTTATTTGTACGTACATATATCATAACGAGTCTGCAAGGTTTATTCAAGCAAAAATCAAGGTTTCTTGTGCTCATAAGGCATACGGAACAGGTTCACCAAATTCTGGAAATCCTTGCTCATTCCACGTAAAGCATTGCGCGTTCGCGTGCCGATTAGGATTGTCTAACGGATCCCCTTTTTGGTTCTTCTCTGGTCGAGCATGATAGATCAAAATATCAAAGCACCCGTCTTCTGAAACCGTAAACGAGTTGTGACCAGGACCAAATTGCTTATTTTTTTCAGAAGAAACGAATACTGGCTCCGATAATTTATGCCATGATTCTTTTAATAAAAGATTCTTGTGCTCATCAGCCCACAGCAGGCCCATGGCATAGTTTTCATCTGTTGCACTACCAGAATACGTAATGAATATTTTCCCATTGCGAGTAAGGACTGCTGGACCTTCATTTACTGAAAAACCCCGTTTTTCCCATTCATACTCAGGTATAGAAAGGAGGATCTGCTTCCCCTTTAACGTCCAAGGATTATCCATTTCGGATAGATAAAGATTAGAATTCCCAGTAATTTCAGGATCTTGTTGGGCCCACACATAATATAGCTTTCCTTGAGAAGAGAAAGTTGTTCCGTCTAAACTGAAAGTTTCCCTTTTCGTTTTTATTTGTCCCTTTTCTATCCAATCTGTATTCATTGGATCTATATGCTGATTTTCAAGTACGAACATGCGGTGATGATGAGATTCATCACGTATAGTTTTATGATTGCTTGCAGCAAAGTAAATATACCATTTTCCATTGATATAATGGACTTCAGGTGCCCAGATCAATTCACTCATCGGTCCTTCTTCATGAGCCTGCCATACAATCAGGCTTGCAGCATGTTCTAATTCATTCAGTGACTTTGCCCTTCTTAATTCAATCACTTGGTAGCCTGGAACCGATCCTGTAAAATAATAATAACCATCTGTATGTTTATATACCCAAGGATCTGCCCGTTGCCGAACGATAGGATTATTATAAAGTGTCTTCATCATAACAAATTTCCTCACATTTTCTTTATTCTAATTACATTCCAAGAGTATTTTTCTATCCCTACATTTAATTCGTCATGTTTTTCTATTGAAAAATAGTTTATTTCAGGTTTTATTTTTTCTGGTTCTTCACGTGTATTTTTGTCCAACAGATCGCTACTGGTTAATGTGTAGTGCTCTCCTTGATCTAGCAAATTGAAATCATGTTCAATCGTTATCTTTTGTTGTTCATTTGTGCGATTGATCAAGAAAATAGTCAGCTGATTGCCGTTATCTACGATCACACTGTCCACATAAGGAACATTTTTTATCTTTTCACAATCATAAACAGGGCAAATGATTTGTTGTTTCAATACTTGACCTTTAGCATATTTCGATAAGTGTTGCATCACATAATAAGTTGGATTCCTCCATGCTTGTCCTTTAGCATCTGTCAGTATTAAAGGTATTGTGTTTACTAACAATGATTGACAACTAATCTTTACGCGATCTGCGTGTCGTAAAATAGCCAGCCCTAATGAACCAAATAATAATGTATCTTCCATAGTAAAGTAACACCAATCGATGGGACTACCGACTTCAAAATCCCTATGTCTTTTTTCCGGTTGGGCATGTACATTCCATTCATCAAACGCTAGATACATTGTTTTCTCACTTCTCAAATATCCTTTTACATAATCACAAGTAGCAACGATTTCTTCAATTTGACGATCGAATCGATAAGCTTTTGCAAGGTATGTCGCTGTATCATCACGCTCATTTTTAGGAGGTTTAGTCAAGTCTTCTTCATCATACTTATCAATATAGTTATGCAAAGCTAAATAATCTACATTCTCATAAGCTTCTTCTAATGCGATACGATCCCATTCAGGGTACGATGGTAAACGTGGCGTAGAGCTTCCAACTAAGATTGTTTCAATTGAATCATCCACTAACTTCATGACTTTTGAGGCTTCATTTGCTAACCTACCATATTCATAAGCACTCTTAGCCCCCACTTGCCATGGACCGTCTAGCTCATTCCCTAAACACCATAATTTAACGCCAAAAGGCTTTTTTTGCCCATTTTTTATTCTTAAATCACTCCAGAAGGTTCCTTTTGGAAAATTACAATATTCTACTAAATTTTTTGCTTCATCAATTCCTTTTGTTCCTAAATTCACCGTGAATATCGGTTTCGCTTGTACATGACTGATCCATTTAAAAAATTCGTGGAGTCCAAAAGAATTTGGTTCTATACCTCGCCATGCTAAATCAATTTTTTTTGGTCGTTGTTCTTTCCTACCTACAGTATCCACCCAATCATAACCAGATGTAAAGTTTCCTCCAGGATAGCGAATGACACCTAATTCTAATTCCTTTACATAAGAGAGGACATCTTGTCTAAACCCGTCACCATCAGCTGTTTCATGGCCCGGTTCATAAATCCCTGTATAGACGACACTTCCCATATGCTCAACAAATGAGCCAAACAGCCGAGAACTGATCTCTCCTACCGTAAAATCCTCTCTGATTTTTACTTTCACTTCTTCGTCCAACAGCTTTCCCTACCTTTCATTTCCTATAGTCAAGATAATAGATACAAGTTTCCATACGCCACCAGCAAAGATAAAAATAAAAGGAGGGAAAAGAAATATGAGCAGTACAAATCCTAATAACAATACGCAACAAAGAATATTTCTCAAAAAATCAAAAAATACTTTCCATGCACTTTGTTCAAAAATTTGTAAAAATGTGATATCTTTGTTTTCAGAAATCACATATATCCAGGATAAAAGAAACATGGAATAAATAAGTAAAACTACATATCCACTAATTGAAAGTACGATTGTCTGTTCTTCTAATAATTGATTAACAAGAAAATAAATAATGATCGTTAACAGACTAAGGAACAAGTTCTTACCAAAATGTTGCTTTATTCCTTGAAAGAAAAAATAAATGATATTTCCTGATCCCTCACCTTTCCATTGCGCCATTACATAAAAAACAGCACATGTAGCAGGCACGATAGTAATAACAGGCAAACACACGATTACCCAGAGAATACCTAATAAGATGTAATCAGAAACCACAATCAACTGTCCATAAAATTTAGTCTCAACTATTTTCATCTTCCTCACTCTTTCATTCCAGACATAGCTGTTCCTTGAACAAAATATTTCTGTGCAAAAATATAAACCACTAGTAATGGCAGCATTGAAATAACCGTTCCAGCCATTACAGGTCCATAAAAAGAAATGTTCTGCCCTGTAAATAAAGCTAACCCTGCTGGTAAAGTTCTCATTTTTGAACTACTTGTCAATATCAATGGATAAAGCAAGTCATTCCAACTATTCATCAGCGTGAAAATCCCTAATGATAAAAGAGTAGGTTTGCTCAATGGCAACATGATTTTCAAAAAAATATTAAACTCACTTAATCCATCAATGCGTGCTGCCTCTTCCAAAGAATCTGGTAAAGTAATAAAAAAGGAACGCATCATGAAGATACCAAATGCAGTTGTCATACGAGGAATGATCAAACCTGCATAAGTATCAAGCATGCCAAGCAAATTGACTTCAATAAATAGAGGAATCATGAAGACTTGGAATGGGATCATCATTGTCAGCAAAACGAAATAGAACAAAACTGATTTTCCTTTGAAACGCATACGAGCAAATGCATACCCCGCAAGAGAATCAAAGAATACAGAAGTGATCACTGTCCCTCCAGCAAAAATCACTGTATTTTTGATGTAATCTAATAAAGGGATCGTTGTCCAAACCTTAATATAGTTATCTAGGGTATAGCTATCTGCAAATATTCTAGGCGGAAATGAGATAATGTCTTTTTCGTGTTTAAAAGAAGAAATAATCAGCCACAAAAAAGGAAACGCAATAACCAACAATATAACTAGCATACTAATCGTTCGAATGATTTTTTTACCACTAACTGCTTTTCGACTATTCACAGTAACTGTAATCGAGCTTTCTGGTGCCATACAGGTTTCCCTCCTATTTCATTTGTTTTTCTTTCCGTGACATGTACACATTAGTGGAGATAGCTATAGTTGCAACAATGATAAACAAAACCGAAGACAGTGCTGATGCATAGCCCAATTCATAAGGTGCTGTAAATCCTCGACTGTAAATATATTGAACAGCTGTTTCTGTCTTAAATTGTGGGCCACCAGCGGTTGCAACATATACTTGGTCAAACACTTGCATCGAACCAATCAGATTCGTTAAAATACAAAAACCTAAGGAGGGAACGATCTGAGGTAGCGTAATGTTAAAAAACTGCTGTCGATTTGTTGCACCATCCATTTGAGCAGATTCATACAAAGAGGGAGAGATTCCCTGAATAGCAGTCAAGAGAATCGTCATAGTAACACCAAAATTCTTCCAAACAGTCATGATGGCTACCGTCGGCATAGCAAGGGTTGGATCGCGAAAAAATTGAGGGATCGGCAAGCCGACTTGTGAAAACAAGTAAGGAATCGCCCCTACATTCGGATCAAGCAACATAGAAAAAATAATCGCAATTGACGTCAATGAACAAATAACTGGAATGTAAAATGTCGAACGACAAAAACGATTGAATCTGGTATTTTTAGATAATGCTACTGCTGCTAATAAACCAACGATAATTTGTGTTGGCGTTTCGAGTACGGTGAAATATAAAGAATGAATCAACGAATTAACTGCTCGTTCATCACTAAATATACGTGTGAAATTTTCAAAACTTACAAAATTTCTTGATGTAAAGAAAATATTCAAATCTGTAAAACTAATAGCAAATGTTCCTAAAAGCGGTATGACAGTAAATAATAATAAAACTAAAAAAGATGGAGTTAAAAACAAATACGCAGCACGATCAGGACGATTCCAATATTTGGTGAATCCGTTCATATAGTCCACCTCATCTTTCATTTTGATAAAATATACAATCTTGGTTTAAACGAATCTGAATAAGATATCCGAACAATCGCTGTGATTTTTGCAATAACACCTATCTGCAAATACTAGGTCGATCATTCAGATATCTGTATCTTGCCAACAGTCTATCCTGTATAAAGTTCTGTACTATTTTTGCAGTAATTGATTGATGGCATCATCTGCATCGTTCATGAGTGTCTCAGGATCTTCTCCTGCTAATAATTTTTCAATCAGTGGATTGATGATATCGTTATTGATCGCAGAGATTTGGGTAAAACCTGGTAAATATGGCTCTGCATAGTCCATTTGTTTCGATAATTCAGATACAATAGGATCATTTTTTACTTCTTCATCTTTTGCTACTGAATCCAAGTAGGCAGGAAAACCATTTTCGATACTCCATTTTTTACCAATTTCAGTTGTATTCCAATATTTCAAAAACTCATAGACAGCTTCTTTTTTATTATTATCTGTACTTGCCGGAATGGCATATCCTACGCCATCTAAAATAGCTGTTTTTTTGTCTGAATCACTCCCTTGTGGTAAGGTAGTCACATTATAATCAATCTCGTTTGCTTTCAATCCGTTATTTAACCATGGCCCATTGATTTCAATGGCTAGTTGACCAGCATTCATTAAATTGTCCATTTCGGCGCCAGAAATCGATTCTGGACCAGTCTTGTCTACATGGATCATTTTTTGGATCGCTTTTAACGTTTTAAGGTTCTCAGGAGACGCAAATTCAGACTTAGTATAATCATCGTTCACTAATTTACCGCCATTTGCTAACATCCAGTTATATAACGGTGCAGTTCCATCCTTATTGAAGACAAAACCTGATACATTTTTACTACTATCAGTTAATTTTGGTGCCATTTCTGTCAATTCTTCCCAAGTAGTAGGTGGTTGTTCAGTATCTAATCCAGCTTGTTTAAACAAATCATTATTCCAATACATATACATGCCTTGTACCTGCATGGGGACAAAATACTGTTTACCTTCTACTTCACCTAATTCAATAGCCGTTTCTTTAAAATCAGATTTATCTACTCCATCATATTCCCAGAAATCGTCTAATGGTTGTACCGCTCCGTTTTCTACATACTGTGCAAAATCTGGATAATTTAATGCAATAAAGTCAGGTGCTTTTTTAGAAGAAATCGCTGTAGGAAGTTTTTCATTCAAATTGGCCCAAGTCATGATATCCATTTCAATTTTGATGTTTTTATCATTTGTTTTATTAAATTCATTAACGATTTCTTGCAATATTTCACCATCAGATGCAGTAAACCCATTCCAAAAAGTCAAAGTCACTTCTTTATCAGAATCAGATTCTGCTGAACTTCCGCCACCGCAAGCTCCTAAAATACCTGTTGCAGCTACCAACAAAGAGCCAATTAACCATTTTTTACCTTTCATTTTTTGTTCCTCCTTCATCTGATAAACGACATCTGACCACATTCCAAGATAGCGGTTTCAATAAACAATTGATTTTCCCATCTTCAGCTTTTACATTTGTTGAATGACTTGGTTTTACTTGTTCACTTTTAGGAAGATTAGTTGCTTTTGTATCAAATCCACTCATTTCAGAAAAATCAATCACTCCCTCTAATGATAATTCAGACAAGTGAACAGTTAGATTCATTTCTTCTTCTCCACGGTTAACTGCAAATATGACAAGTTCTTTGTCATTTATTACGGCTATACTTTCTAAATACGGCACTTCTTCAAAATCTTCCGTCGCATAGTTTGCTGAACGAATTTGTGGGCTTAACACCTCTCCTTGTCCATACACAGCAGCTTGCATAAATGGATAATAGATCGTCTGTCTCCAAGCTTCTCCGTTTGTTTCTGTCCTGATTGGTGCAATAACGTTTACCAATTGAGCAAGACAAGCAATCTTTACTCTATCTGCATGTTTCAATAAAGTGATTAATAGACAGCCTAATAGTAATGCATCTTCAAAATTATAGTTATCTTCTAGTAAAGGAGGAGCAATCTGCCAAGGCGCTGCTTGCTCATCTTGTTCCGCTGAATGATACCAAATATTCCATTCATCAAAGGACAGGTTGATCTGCTTCTTACTATGTTTCTTCGCCTTGACTGTATCGCACATCGCTGTCACTTCAGAAATGAACCGATCCATGTCTAAGGAACGTGCAAGATAATGAGAAAGATCATTTTTTTGGTTGCCATAATATTGATGCAGAGACAAATAATCTATTTGATCGTACGCTTGATCAAGAACTGTTAACTCCCAATCACCAAATGTAGGCATTTGCCGATTCGAACTTCCGCATAAAACCACCTCAATTGAATCATCTACGAGTTTCATCGCCTTAGCCGTTTCCTCTGCTAACCGTCCATATTCTTCCGCTGTTTTATGTCCAATCTGCCAAGGACCGTCCATTTCATTCCCTAAACACCATGTCTTAATTCCAAAAGGGCTCTCTTGACCATTCGAACGCCTTAAATCACTCCAATAAGTTCCTTTAGGAAAATTACAATATTCGACTAAATTACGAGCTGCATCTACTCCACGAGTACCCAGATTGACAGCCATATTGATTTCGGCCCCCACATGCTGACACCAGTTATAAAATTCATGAATCCCAACTTCATTCGTTTCAATTGTCCGCCAAGCTAAATCCAACCTTCTAGGTCTATTTGCTATGGGCCCAATACTGTCTTCCCAACGAAATCCTGACACAAAATTTCCACCAGGATATCTAATCATGGGAATGTTCAATTCTTTTACCAAGTGAATGACGTCTTGGCGAAATCCACTTTTATTAGCTGATGGATGATCTGGCTGATAAATCCCTTCATATACTGCTCGTCCCATATGTTCAATAAATGAACTGTACAACCGCGGATCAACTTTGCCTACACGCTTGACACTACTAATCAACATTGTGGCTTCCATAACTGACCTCCTTTAATTTATACATGAATAATACACCTCGTTGAAAGCGTTGTCAATAATATAAATGTTAAACTTACTTATTTTTTATCGATTTTAATTAACCAAAATATTAATAATGATTAAAACAAATAATTTAATATAACTTTTATTAACAAATATGTTAATATATAAGAAAAACCTTTTAAGAGGTGATATATATGCAACTACAAATAAACGAAGAATCCTTACCGGTATATGAAGCATTAGCTAGTAAAACAAGGATCAAGATCATCCAGCTACTTTCCAAAAAAAAGATGAATGTCAAAGATTTGGCAAAAGAACTTGGAGTGAGCAGTGCTATCACGACGATGCACGTGAAAAAGCTAGAGGAAGCAAACATCATCAAAACAGAAAAAGTAGGACAACAAAAAATTTCGAGCCTTCGTGTCGATAAAATCGATATTAGTTTTCCAGAAAAAATATTCAATGCTTTTGATACGAAAGAAACATCGATACCTATTGGTCACTATACAAATTATGCAATTGAACCAACATGCGGTTTAGCTACGATCCATGATTTTATCGGGAAAGTGGATGAACCACGCTATTTTATGGATCCTCGAAGGATGGATGCCCGCATTCTCTGGTTTACCAGCGGATTTGTCGAGTATCAGGCACCTAATTTTTTAAATACAGAGGATACATTGGAGATGTTGGAAGTTTCTGTGGAAATTTCTTCTGAATTTCCTTTTTCAAATGACAATTGGCCTTCAGATATCACTTTCAGCCTAAATGGTGTGGAGCTAGGAACATGGACGAGCCCTGGAGATTTTGCTGATATCCGCGGTAAATATACGCCTGATTGGTATCCAGATAATCTTAATCAATACGGCTTGCTGAAGACGATCCGAATTACCAAACACTTGACGAATATGAATGGAGAACCCTTGTCAAACATCACGATCAACGACATCCCTAAAGAGCAAGACACTTGGCATTTGCGAATCGAAGTGAAAGACGATGCCAAACATGTGGGGGGCTGTACTTTATTTGGTAAAGGATTCGGTAATTACGATCAGGATATCAAATTAAAAGTTTACTACAGCTGATATTTTTCTTTTCTATTTTATAAAACAAAAACAGCCAATCCCTATGAAGGGACGGCTGTTTTTGCTTTATTGTTATTTCCAGAAATCATCCAAAACGGAAATTGGCAAATGTCGTTTATGTTGTGTCTTGTTCCACCATGCTTCGATTTTTTCTTGTGCTTGAGCGGGAACTTCTTTTCCTTCTAGATAATCATCAATTTCATTATATGTGACACCTAGTGCGACTTCATCTGCAATCATTGGTTTCCCATCTTCAAGATCTGCAGTCGGAATTTTTGTGTATAATTTTTCCGGTGCATTCAATGCTTGAAGCAATTGTTTCCCTTGTCGTTTGTCCAAACGGAATAATGGCAAAATGTCGGCTCCACCATCACCAAATTTCGTGAAGAATCCAGTAATGTTTTCTGCAGCATGATCTGTCCCTAATACGGCTCCTGCTCTTTCTCCAGCTACGGCATATTGCGTAATCATACGTTGACGTGCTTTGATATTTCCTTTGTTAAAATCGCTGATTCCCACACCTGCTTCGCTTAATACTTGTACTTGTGCATCAACAGCTGGTTTGATATTTACTCGCAGACTAACATCGGGCTGGATAAAGTCAAGAGCAGCTTTTGCATCTTCTTCATCTGCTTGTTCACCATAAGGAAGACGAACAGCGATAAATTGATAGTTTTCATCTTTTGTTTCTTCACGCATTTCTTCCATCGTTAGTTGCGCCAAACGGCCTGCTAAAGTAGAATCTTGGCCGCCGCTGATACCTAGTACAAAAGTTTTAAGAAACGGATATTTTTTCAAATATGCTTTCATAAAGTCAATACTTTTACGTATTTCTTCTTTTGGATCAATTGTTGGTTTGACACCTAATTCATTGATAATTTCTGTCTGCAGGCTCATTTATTCTCCTCCTATGCTTCTGTATGAAGTTCTGCTACGCTTTTTTTCATTCGTTCCATGATAGCCATTTTATGGTTCCAGCATTCAGTAGACAGATCGACTGGGTATTTTTGCGGATTCAAGTCTCGTTTATACTCTTCCCATAGTGAATCTAGATTTTCTTTTGTATATTCTTTGATTTCGTTTAGTGCAGGTAATTCGTAAACTCTTTTTCCTTCGATAAAGATATCTTGTAAAACTGGGCGAGCTGTAAAGTCTCGAACAGTTTTATTGATAAACGTATGCACTGGATGGAACATGAAGATAGCTTCTTCTTCTCGAGGGTCTTCATCCCATAATGTCACGTAGTCTCCTTCAGATTTCCCATCAAAATTTCGAGTGATGCGCCACACTTGTTTTTTCCCTGGAGTAGTTACTTTTTCTGCATTGCTTGATAACTTGATCGTATCCATCATTTTTCCTTCATCATCTTCGATCGATACTAGCTTGAATACTGCACCAAGGGCTGGCTGATCATAGGCTGTGATCAATTTTGTCCCAACACCCCATACATCAATTTTAGCTTTTTGCATCTTTAAATTCAAAATCGTTGCTTCATCCAAGTCATTCGAAGCATAGATTTTTGCTTCCGTAAATCCGGCTGCATCTAATTGTTCCCGAACACGCTTAGATATATAGGCCATATCTCCACTGTCGATGCGTACGCCTTGGAAGTTGATTTTGTCACCTAATTCTTTCGCCACGCGAATCGCACTTGGCACACCTGATTTCAACGTATCATAAGTGTCGACTAAGAACACGCAGTCTTTATGGGTTTTAGCGTAGGCCATAAATGCTTCATAATCATTTCCATAAGATTGGACTAACGAATGAGCATGGGTCCCGCTAGCTGGTATCCCAAATATCTTCCCAGCACGTACATTGCTTGTTGCATCTGCTCCGCCGATATATGCCGCTCTAGTTCCCCAGACTGCTGCATCCAGTTCTTGTGCCCGTCTAGTTCCAAATTCCAATAGTGGATCTTCTCCGATGACAGATTTGATACGAGCTGCTTTTGTCGCGATCAACGTTTGGAAATTGACCATATTCAACAGTGCTGTTTCTACTAATTGGCAGTGCGCTAAAGGCCCTTCCACTTGGATCAATGGTTCATTTGCAAAAACTAGTTCTCCTTCACGAGCAGAACGAACTGTTGCTTTAAATTCAAAATTTTGTAAATACTCCAAAAAACCTTCAGGATAGACTTCTAATCCACGCAAGTAAGCAATATCGGAATCATTGAACGTCAGATTCTCTAAATAATTGACTAACCGTTCCAATCCTGCAAAAACCGCGTATCCGTGGTTAAAAGGCATTTCTCGAAAGTAACATTCAAAAACAGCATGTAAATCAGCTCGACCTAATTCCCAGTATGTCTGCATCATATTGATTTGATATAGATCCGTATGCAGCGTCAAACTGTCGTCTGGGTAAGTATTATTCATCTTGTATTACTCCTCTTGGCAAGTTTTCATTTCCTACCCATTATAACAAAAAAAATTAATAGGAAAAGAAATCTTCCATTTTTTCTGAAAAAGCACATGTTTTACGGATATTTCTTGCTAAAAATGAACTCCATCTGCTAAAACTATCCTTTCTTATTGGTATTTAACCTAAACGAGAAAGAATACTTATTTTATTCAATGTATCCGAGACACGAAGAAATTAGCGTTTTCTATTTTTCTTACTTGATAAAATAAGTAGATTTTCCTACTACAATCGTAGCCGTTAAGATACCGATGATTGAACAAATATAACCAAATGTCTCTACAACATAATCAATGGCAAAAGTTTTTGAAGCAATAATACGTCTTTCCTTTTTTGCTTCTTATCCCCAAAGAAACGGATATAACTTATTATGTATTGAATTTTTTTGGAAAGGCGAATTATGACAAGATATACCTTGCGTTGAAAAAACTCGCGGAAAAAATATCACACGTTTTTAAAAAGATACAAAGTAAGAAAGCAGCTGTCAATAGAATGGAAACAAAAATGGCGAGACATCAATCAGTCTCGCCTTGTTTTTTATTGTATACATTAGATATGGAGCAGGTTACCATAAAGATGATTATTAGTCGTTATTAAATAGAATCCTTCGTATTTTTTTGTTCTATCACTACAATATCTTTATTTGGACGTTTGAATTGTATTCCGGCACGTTCTAGCTCCTGTTTCACTCCTACATGGACTTTGACATCTTCTCGTGTCATTTTTAAAACGTGATGAATCGCATAGTCGATTTCTTGCCTTGTGATTTTTTTCTTCGTATTGATCATCACGACTTGCTTTTTATCATATGTGTCTACCAATAGCAGTTGTGTTCGATCTAACGAAAATAATTTGTAATAATTAATAGCCGTATTCCCAAAAAAGAATTCCACTACTTTAGGATAAAATGTCTTAATATTTAAATTACTATTCACAGGTGTTTCGATTAGCTTCATCTCATTCCTCTTTTCTATATAGTCGATTTAGATCCAATCTTAAGTTATGTTACCATCTTTCCTAGCATTAAGGAATCGGTTACAATTGAACCTTTAAAGACAAAAGGATTTACCTTTTATCACTTAATAGTATAACATAATTTCATGAGAAAAAAATACAATTTTTTCTTGACCATCTCGTTACGTAAAGGATTATGCTTACATTTGTCAGGAGGAAAAATAATGGAGTACACAATAAAGAAAATGTCAGAGATATCAGGAGTCAGTCCGAGAACCTTGCGCTTTTATGATGAGATTGGACTGCTAAAACCAGCTAGGATCAATTCTTCAGGTTATCGGATTTATGGCAAAAAAGAAGTCGATCGTCTGCAACACATCTTATTTTATCGAACAATGGCATTCAAGTTGGATGATATCCAAGAGGTCTTAGACAATCCATCTTTTGACCACCAGAAAGCTTTAATCAAGCATCAGCAAATGTTGCTGGAAAAACGGGCACAAATCGATACCCTCTTGACAACTGTCCAACAGACACTTGATATGTACGAAGGAGGAAGAAAAATGAGTGACAAAGAAAAATTTGAAGGGTTTAAACAACAAAAGTTGAAAGAAAATGAAGAATCCTATGGACAAGAGATTCGACAAAAATACGGAAAAAAAAAGGTTACAGCATCCAATGAAAAATGGATGAATATGGATAAAGAAACGTATGAAGAAATGCAAACTGTTGAAAAGCAGATATTATTTGATCTCACTCTTTACTTAAAAGAACCAGAAGATGAAAGCTTAGCAGACCGTATCTTCCAAGCTCATAAGAAGTGGTTATCTTACAGCTGGCCTGAATATCAGCCAAAAGCGCATAAAGGACTAGGAATGATGTACGAAGCCGATGAACGGTTCACTGCATATTATGACGAGCGAAGTGGTCATGGTGCAGCAAAAGCTTTAAATGAAATTATCCAAAAAAAGGCGTAATCTTTTACATGATCCAACAAAAAAGTACACGTAAAATGACCTAATAACAAAACAGCAGACACCCAAGTTAGATTTTTATGCTAACTTTTGGTGTCTGCTCCATTCTTTCACAAGTTTTTTCATCCTACTTTAAATATATTCATCGTTGAATAAACGTATAAGGTATTTTCACTTTATCCTTTTTTTCTGTAAGAAACAATTGAAATGCCATTTCTCCGCAAGCTTCCAGATGGTGGTCGATGGTTGGGAAACCAAGAAGCTCGCTGATCAGCAAATTATCGCGTCCAATCACCACTGGTGTCTTATCTTGCAGATAGCTTTGCAAGATGCCTGCTGCAACCATATCCGAATTTGTAAAGACACCATCAACTCCAAGCTCTTTAAAAAAGAAGCCTGCTTGTTTTCCTTTCTCTGCATCTATACAATCCCAAAAAACAAGTGATTCATCAAAAGATGGAAAAAGTTGATGACATAGCTGCAAAGTGATTTTTGAGTTATAACTTAGCCTGCCACTTCGCCCCAACGTGATGCCCAATTGCTTTATACCTTGCTGCTTCAAATAAGTAAGACCTTCTGTAATTGATTGTTCTCGATCAATAAAGACACAGCTTGCCTGTTTTCCCTTGATTTCTTCACAAAAAACTAGAGGTCCATATTTTTGATATGCCAATAAATCATCTAGTGTATTGGCACGAGACGTAATGATCAATCCATCGAAAGCTTTAGCTGCAAATTCTTCAAGATACCTTCGCTCTTTTTCTTTCTGATAGCCCGTCGGTAAAAGTGTCACTTTGTAATCATAATCAAACGCTGCTTCAATGATCCCACTGATCAACTGATCAAAATACGGATGATTGGTATAAGGCAGAATCACTCCAATGCTTTTCGTTTTTCCATAACTTAACTGTCTGGCATTTGCATTAGGGATATAATCGACTTCTTTCATGACCGCAAGTATTTCTTTCCTTTTTTCCTCATCTACATATGGATGTCCATTGATTACACGTGAAATAGTAGAAACTGAATAACCTGTGAGCTTTGCGATATCTCGAATGTTTGCCACTGCTGCTTCGCCACCTATACAAAAAGATTTTCTTGTAAATAGTCTACCACAGCTGGACCGCATTCAAAAAACTGATACATTTTTCCTTCATGCGAAAAACTGATCCGCTGCCCGCCCCAATATATATCTTTTGTCAAATTTTCGATTTCATTCATTGGTATTTCTTTTACTATATTCCTATTCAACCCTTGAAAACTGTACAACGTTAATACGGATCCCTTGAACTCGACAAACGCATAAAAATAATTGTTCGTTGTGCCATCTGTTATCTCTACATAAGTATTCATTGCAAGCCCTCCTTTTGATACTTTGAGTATAGTGTATGAAACGCGTCTCATAGCAAGGAGTTTGTTTTGCCAAAGAAAAGTTTTATTCCTCTTTCATTATTACCAAAGTCTCTTATTTTAAATTGAATACATTATAATGATACTGTAAATATATCTTTATTATTAGTGAATGGATATTTACTTTTAATAGATAAAATATTATAACTATTAAAAATAACTATTTTCATTATAATTACACACAAAAAAGAGCGTGAGACAAAAGTAAAGAACACTTTTGTCTCACGCTCTAAACACGTATAAACAGCGGAAGCAGAAGCAACTCCTTCGGAAATAAGCTGAAATTCACAAAAATTTGAAAAGCAATTTCCGTGAATTTCTTCTTATTTCTTGGAGTTAAACGCTTCTGTTCCAGCCTCTTTTTATCTGTCTTTCACTAATGATCAGTTGTAGATAAGCAAGTTGCTTTTTCTTACATCATACCGCCCATCATTGATGGATCCATTGCAGGAGCTGCTGGCGCTGCTGGTTCTGGTTTATCTGCAACGACTGCTTCTGTCGTTAATAACAAGGCAGAAACGGAAGCGGCATTTTGCAAGGCAGAACGTGTTACTTTAGTTGGGTCTACGATACCTGCTTCAACCATGTTTACCCATTCTCCAGTAGCAGCATTGAAACCAGTGCCTAGTTCCACGTTCTTCAATTTATCAACAATCACTGATCCTTCATAACCAGCGTTTTCAGCGATTTGACGAATTGGTTCTTCTAAAGCACGAACAACGATCTTGATACCTGTTGCCACGTCTCCTTCTGCTTCTACAGCAGAAACTTTGCTGATAACGTTCACTAGAGCTGTACCACCACCTGAGACCATTCCTTCTTCTACTGCGGCACGTGTAGCATTCAATGCATCTTCAATGCGTAATTTTAATTCTTTCAATTCTGTTTCAGTAGCTGCACCAACTTTAACAACAGCTACACCACCTGCTAATTTAGCTAAGCGTTCTTGTAATTTTTCGCGGTCAAAATCAGAAGTTGTTTCAGCAATTTGGTTTTTGATCAATTGCACACGAGCTTCGATTGCTTCTTTTTCTCCAGAACCTTCTACGATCGTTGTATTGTCTTTATCTACAACAACTTTAGAAGCATTTCCTAAGTTTTCGATTGTTGCATCTTTCAATTCTAAACCTAGATCGTCAGTAATTACTGTACCACCTGTCAAAATAGCGATATCTTCAAGCATTGCTTTACGACGATCGCCGAAACCAGGAGCTTTTACAGCTACTACGTTGAATGTTCCACGGATTTTGTTCAATACAAGAGTTGGCAATGCTTCACCATCTACATCGTCAGCAATAATCAACAATGGACGTGATTGTTGCAAGATTTGTTCTAACAATGGCAGAATATCTTGGATGTTAGAGATTTTTTTGTCTGTGATCAAGATATATGGGTTTTCTAGAACAGCTTCCATTTTGTCGTTATCTGTTACCATATATTGTGATAAGTAACCACGATCAAACTGCATACCTTCTACAACATCTAGTTCTGTTTCGATCCCTTTTGATTCTTCGATTGTGATGACACCGTCGTTTCCAACTTTTTCCATTGCATCAGCAATCAAATGTCCAACTTTATCAGAACCCGAAGAAACAGCTGCTACTTGTGCAATGGCTTCTTTTGAATCAACAACAGTTGAGATATTATGCAATTCTTCGACTGCTGCTTTTGTTGCCAATTCGATCCCGCGACGAATGCCTAGAGGATTAGCACCTGCAGTTACGTTTTTTAAACCTTCGCGAACGATTGCTTGTGTCAGAACAGTTGCTGTCGTTGTACCGTCTCCTGCAATATCATTTGTTTTTGATGCTACTTCTGATACAAGTTTTGCACCCATGTTTTCAAAATGATCTTCTAATTCGATTTCTTTTGCGATCGTCACACCATCATTTGTGATCAATGGAGAGCCGTAAGATTTTTCTAGTACGACATTTCGGCCTTTAGGTCCTAATGTTACTTTCACTGTATCTGCTAATTTATCTACCCCGCGTAACATAGCTGCGCGTGCGTCTTCTGCAAATTTCAATTCTTTTGCCATGATTGATTCACCTCATTGATTATTTTTGATTATTTTTTTATCTTCCAAATTTACTCAACAATCGCCATGATATCTTTTCCTGCGACGATCAGATATTCTTTTCCTTCGTATTTTACTTCTGTACCGGCGTATTTTTCGAACATAACTTGGTCGCCTGCTTTTACAGCGGCAGGAACTTTTTCACCGTTTTCTAACAAACGGCCTTCACCGACTGCAACAACTGTCCCAGTTTGGGGTTTCTCTTTAGCAGCAGAAGCTAAAACGATTCCTCCGACAGTTTTTTCTTCTTCTTTTGCGACTTCGATAATGACGCGATCACCTAATGGTTTTAACACGATAAATCCCTCCGATAACTCTTTTTTTAATCTGTTAGCACTCTTAACCTTCGAGTGCTAACCTACATTTTTAATAATACTCATTCTCCCTCTTTTTTGCAAGCTTTTAAATCAAAGAAAAGAAATTTTATTCTGACAGCTGCTTATTGAAATTATGATATAATTGAAATCAATCGATATAAGCTTGCCTTGCATGCTTGTTATCCCTTAAAAGGAGGAATTACATGTCTTTAAAAAAATATAGCTTCCTCAGCATTTTTTGCTATGGTCTAATTTTTATCTCACCCTTGATCCTAGCTTCGATAGGACTTGTAAAATCTACGTCTGAATTGATCACAGCAACTGCAGTCATGTATATACTAGGCGCCGTTGTCCTAGCTATTTTTTATTTTAAGCAACGTGAACCCTTAGCGATCGAATCAGCGGTAAAAAAAGCTTCTGCTCCAAAGATTGTTATTTATGGATTGGTTGGAATCTTTGTCGCATTGATTCTGCAAAGCATCGCTGTCATGTTAGAATCTGTATTGTTTGGCAAAGCAACCCCTTCCGAGAATACACAAAATATCATCCAGATGATCATGGAAGCACCCGCTTTTATTTTGGCGACAACTGTTGCTGGACCCATCATGGAAGAGTTCGTATTCCGCCGCAGTATACTGGGGATCATCAGTCGATATTCAAATTTTTGGGTCGGAGCAGTGATCAGCTCTTTGCTGTTTGCGTTTGCTCATAATGATGGTCATCTGCTAATCTACTTTTTCCTAGGTTTCTTCTTCAGCCTAGAGTACAAAGCAACTGGTCGGATCTGGACATCGATGATCACACACGTAGGAATGAACACATTAGTTGTTCTTGTTCAATTAGCTGTCCAAAAAGGGCTAGTATAAACATGACTATAAATACTCCTGTCATCCTAGATTGGTGATTTTCCCAATCTAAAGCGACAGGAGTATTTTTGTTTTTTAGTCGTTCATCTTTTCTGCTGCTCCATCATTTTTTGTCTGTCTTTCCTTTTTGCAGTTTGCAGAATCTATTTTTTTCAAAAATGGGAAATAAATGAAAAAACTAATTGACAACACGATACCTTGTAAAATCGCTGCAGGCACTCCGCCTACTAAGAAACCCGAGAGGATCGGCGGTGTTGTCCAAGGGACTTGGACTGCTGTAAATAAAGGAACGAATCCAAAATATAAAGCGGAATAGGTAATCAATCCTGAAACGACCGGTGCGAAAATAAAAGGAACAGCCATCATCGGGTTCATCACGATCGGTGTGGAAAAAATAATTGATTCATTGATGTTGAAAAAGGCTGGTAAAAGAGCAAGATTTCCTAATTCTCTGTATTTCTTCGATTTCGCAAAAACCGTCATAAAAAATACAGCCCCTAACGTCAATCCAGCACCCGTAACCGTCATGAACTGATCGAGAAATTGCTGAGTAACGATATGTCCGCCATTTGCCACCGTCAACTCTTGTCCTGAGGCTAAGATTTCTGCATTTGCTAATGAATTCGCTTGCAAGACGGGACTAACCAACCCATTGACCATCGCAGATCCATGAAGACCAAATAACCATAAAAACGGAACAAAAAAACCTAATAAAAGCACACCAAACAACGTGTCTATGAACGATTGAATGGGAAGCTGGACATATGTCCATACTCCTTGAACAACAGTCATTCTGAACAAATGTTGAAAAACCGCTGAACCGATAAGCGTAAAAGTGACTATAACAATGATTGGAATCAATGAAGTAAAAGACTGCCAAACATTTTCAGGTATCTTCTCTCTTTGCTTCCACCCTTTCGCAAGTCTTACTAAACGTGCATAGCCCCATCCGATGATGAGCCCAGTTGTAACTGCTCCTAGTATCCCTTCAGCACCTGTCCAGACAGTATCTATCTGAGTATTTAGTGGCTGAATAAGCAGTAGATAAGCAGACAAGGCTGTTATGCCGACTGGTAAGCGATCGATGTCTTCTTCTTTTGCATAAGCGTATGCAATGGCAAAAACGATCCAAAAGGCTATCACATCAAATGTAGCCTGGTATACTTGTGTAAAATACATAGAAAATCCTGTTTTGTCTATCCACTGAGCGATGTAATCCACAGGAAAATGAGCAAATAAGAAAAACAGCGAGCCAACAATAATTATTGGGATCGTGTAAGTCATTCCATTACGCAAAGCAGTTAAGGGTCTAAGATTCACAACAGATGTTATCATTGGTAAAAAGGCACGATCTAACCACTCTTTCATTTCTTATCTCCTTCAACTTCTATTTTTATCAATCAGTTTTCTTAATTTAACTATACCCAATGATCACGAACCATGAAAGGAATGCGCACTGAGCTTTTCAAAAATCGGATTCTTTGACGAATATTCAGCAACTGCTTACAATGGACAGGAATAAAAAAGGAGGTTTTTTATGAAAATTGCACTCATTGGAGCTACTGGCCATGCAGGTTCATTTATTTTAGACGAAGCATTGTCCAGAGATTTAGACGTGACGGCAATCGTGCGTCATCCAGAAAAATTGCCATCAGATGTTCCGTTTATACAAAAGGATTTATTTGAGTTGACAACTACTGATCTTGCATCTTTTGATGTTGTCGTTGATGCTTTCAACGCTCCCAAAGGAAAAGAAGAAATGCATCAAACTTCTTTGTCCCATTTGATTGAGATGCTTGAAGGAACCGATACACGCTTAATTGTCGTTGGGGGTGCCTCTTCGTTATTCTTAGATACAGAAAAGACGACTCGTATGATTGACCAAGTACCTAAAAATGCACCCTTCTATCCAACAGCTTTCAATATGTACGAAGGATTGTTAAAATTGAAACAATCTAAAAATCTACATTGGACTTATATCAGTCCAGCTTCTTTATTTGATCCACATGGCAAACGTACAGGTACTTATTTGTTAAGTGATGATTATTTACAAAGAAACGCTGCTGGCGACAGTACGATCAGCATGGCAGATTACGCGATTGCATTAGTAGATGAGATACTGGATGAGAAACATGAAAAGCAGCACATCAGTGTAGTCAGTCGATAATACGGTTATTTTTTTAATATGCTAAAAAAATAAAAATAGAAGATAAAACCAACCCTGATTGATTTTATCTTCTGCTTTTTATATTTTTATTGATTGAACTGTTTAAATCGAAAATAGCTCAGTTGCTTCATCTGGATCTGTATCATAGATTTCAAAATCATGTCCAACGCCAAAATCTTTTTCTTTCAAAACATTTTCCATTGTTAAATGAGCAAGTTCTTTCATATTGTTTTCCTTGCTAAGATGGCCAAGATAGATTCGTTTGGTCCGATTACCGATCACATCAGTCATGACAAGTGCACCGTCTTCGTTGGAAAGATGTCCTCTATCTCCTAAAATACGCTGTTTTAAATTCCACGGATAAGGTCCCATGCGTAACATCTCAAGATCATGATTACTTTCCATCAAATAACCATCGGCATTTTCAATGACACCTCGCATATAATCACTGCAATATCCGGTGTCCGTCAACATGACGAATGACCGATTTTCTTTATGGAAACGATAAAATTGCGGAGCCGCTGCGTCATGGGAGACGCCGAAACTCTCAATATCGATATCGCCGAATGTTCTGACTTTCCCCATCTCAAATAGATGTTTTTGTTCCACTGGTACATTTCCAATCAGTGGTTCCATCGCTTCCCAAGTCTGCTGATTGGCAAAAACATCCAAATGATACTTACGAGCCAAGACACCCACGCCATGTATATGATCTCGATGTTCATGCGTCACAAGTATTCCATCTAATTGGTCCGGTGTCCGATCAATTTGAGCCATCAAGGAAGTGATTTTTTTACCGCTAAGTCCTGCATCGACCAAAAGCCGTTTTTTTTCACTTTCGATATAAAGTGAATTACCCGAACTTCCACTTGCTAGGATACTGATTTTAAAAGCTGGTTTTTCTTCAGCCATTTGACTCCTACTTCCCTTCTTACTTTGTAAACTTTTTTCATTATACTCGCTTTTTTATTGATCTTCCACTTTTGGTACAGTATTGTTTGTCACGATCGTATTGCTGAAAGCGTTGACGCTCTCAATTTGGACCACTTTATCGCTTGTTTCGATCGCTACATGCCAAACAGGAACATACACATTTTTTTCCCGGACTTTCAGAATACAGGAATAAGCTAGCTGACGCCATAAAATTTTTGATCCTCTTGGTATTTTGTTATTGATGTACAATGTATTGATTGCTTCCTCTTCCGTATACAGTTCCGTCTTTTCGCGCAGCTGCTCGATATCAGATAAATGCGTCTGCATGTATTTCGTGATGCTATAATCATTATCGTTTTTTTCTAAAGAAAGAACGATTTTTGCTGTATCATCATTGAATGGGATGCCTTCATACTCTTGGCTTGCTTGGATTTCTAGTGGTTCTTCTTCTAAATGAGAAAAGTTTTTCGTGTACACATAATCATTACCGAATAAAATATTGTCTTTGTTAGATAAAAAATCTTCCAAGGAACTACTAATTTTATCTGGATCGATCACGTTCTTTTCAGCATCTGAACTGGATAAAGATTTCGTCAAAACATCACCGTCTAAAAACACACCACTTGCCAGCAAGCCGCTTTTACCAGCCTTGCGATAATTCGCTAATGAAGTGCTAAGATTGGTCTGCTCCGCGCTAAGATAATAGCCTTGCTTGTTCTCAGACGAAATCTTCCCCGTGTAAGTGATATCGTCGCTAGCCAGACGTTGTTGGATTGATTCAGTCTGATTAGAGCGAATGACATTGTTTTCTTGGTATACCGCGTCATGATAACTGCTGAATAAAAACACATTCAACCCTAAAAAAGCGACGAAAAATATCCATTCGATTTTTTTGAAATCCAATTAATTCGCCTCCAATCCAGGTAATTTTTCCAGAAGGTCGTTAGCTGAATACCAGTTATCTTTATATTTCACATACCATTCAGGTAAGAGATCAACGACACGATTCGTTTCTTTGACATTTTGCCATGTATAGCCAACGATCACTGAACCAATCTTGTTGCTATCTGCTCCCTTAGCTTTTAACTGCTGGATGATTTCATTCGTACTTGCAAGTTCTACTTCTTCGTCTGAAGGTATCGGCACTTGAATCGTATTCAAACTGGTTTGGATATTCACTTGCACAGAACCATTCGTTTCACCGCCAACTTCCACACCAATCTGTCCTCTGCTGTCTGTCCCAAAAACCGGGAAGCCTTCCACGAATATCCGATAATCGATCGTATTGTCACTGCGGTCAAAATATCTGAGGTTCCCTAAAGAACTGCCTAATTTGCTAATATAGGGGAAACTTTCAGAAAATACACTAGCATTTTCTTTTTTCTCTGGCAGCTCTCCACGAAAATCAACTACTTGCGTTTCCGAATGGATAGACATTGTTTCATTCCCACCGTAAAAAATCAATTCATTGCTTTCATCATTATTTTTCACGCTATCTGGTTTCTGGAAAAAAGCATTTCTAAAAAGTGTATAGGGTTGCTGTGACAGGATATAACTATACTTCTTCAGTTTGATCGAATGTTTCGTAGCATATTGCGTGTCGATCGTCGATGGTTCTGTTGTCATTTCTGTCCATTTTGTGTCTTTTGCTGTTAATTCTTTATTGATATCTGTCCAATTCAACGAAATATTTGCTTCATATACGAGATGGTTCGAATAATTCAAAAATCGGATTTTTTTATTTCCTTGATCGAATTGTATTCTAGTAAAATACATATTTTCGCTTTCTTTTGCCAAGTTCGACACATCTAAATCTAAATCAAATGCTTCCTTGTATTCTCTTAGCAAAAAAGGCGCATTATAGGCCAACTCAAAACCAGAGTTCAGATTTTTCACCTGTTCAAACTGTGATTTGTCTCCTGAAACTACTTCAGAAAGCTTTCCAAATCTTGCTTTATCGATGATCAATTGCAATCGGTACACGAGATTTTCACTGTTGGTTTCTTGGATCATTCCCGAATGGTGCCATGTAACATGAAGCGGAAGAAAGACTTCGGAAGTTTTTCGATTGCTTTGAGACTCGATCATTTGAGTGTTTGTCTCATCTACGTTGATTGAACTTTTTCCTGCTGGGCTCAGCCAGATTGCATAAGAGAAGTATATGCTTAACGCAACCATCAAAATGAGTCCTATACGAACGACTTTTTCAGAGATTCTCATTCCCACCATTCCTCCTCATAAGGTTCATATGGCAGCGAGATATAAAAAGTCGACCCTTTTCCTTCCTTGCTCTCTGCCCAAATAGCGCCTCGATGCGCCTTAATCACTTCTCTAGAAATAGCTAATCCAAGTCCTGTCCCACCTTGTGCTCTTGCACGTGCTTTATCTACTCGATAGAACCGCTCGAACACTCGGTTCAGATCTTTTTTAGGAATCCCCAATCCTTGATCGGTGATACTTAAAATCACGTTATTATGCGTTTCTAATAAGCGACAAGTAATCGTTCCCCCATCTGGTGAATACTTGATCGCGTTATTCATGATATTATCGACTACTTGGATGATTTTATCTGTATCTACTTCGACCCAAAGATCTCTTTGCGTAAATTCACGACGGATCTTATAATTTTTTTCCTGATTTCCCACCATCATATCAAACCGGTCAAGAACAAAATTCACTAACTCGTTGAAATTGACATATTCTAATTGAAGCTGGGTATTACCTGTATCCATGCGAGATAGATTTAAGAGGTCATTGATCATTCGAATCATTCGGTCTGTTTCATCTAGCGTTACCTTCAAAAAATTTGGTGCTACTTCCTCGTCTTTCCACGCACCTTCGCTCAATGCTTCGATATAACTACGCATACTTGTCAACGGTGTACGAAGTTCATGGGAAACATTAGAGACGAATTCACGACGTTCCCGTTCTGTTTTTTCTTGTTCTGTCACATCATGCAAGACAGCTACTAATCCGCTGATAAAACCTGATTCGCGACGGATCATAGAAAAGTCTACTCGCAAGATCATCTGATCACTTTCCAATGTACTGGTTGAACGGTCAAGTACCATTTCGTTTGGATCTTCTAATAATTTCCGCAACGTATATTCTTCTTCGATATCTAAAAGTGTCAAAATCGATTGTCCGATTGCTTCCTCGTTTTTGATATCTAGCAAGGAAACAGCCATATCATTGATCGTAATGACTTTACCCCTGCGATCTGTCGCAATGACGCCGTCTGTCATATGGGATAGCACGCTATCCAAACGATTGCGTTCAGCTTCCATTGTATCTTGAGCTTCTTCAATACGTTCAGCTAACTGATTGAAGGTATCAGCCAGCTGTCCAAGTTCATCTTGTCCATGCACTTTGACTTTCCGACTGTAGTCTCCTCTAGCGATTCGAATGGCTTGTTCTCTCATTTCACCGATCGGCTGTGTAATCGAACGAGCAACTAAAACAGATACGATCATTGAAATAAATGCCGCAATTAGTGAGGCAGTAAAGAAAATGACTGCTGTGTTATTGATTTCCGAATATTTTTGTTCGATATTACTTTTGACGTAAAGAGCCCCGATAACGGCATCGCCGGTCGGGGACAGGATCGGTTGAACATTGATATTCACCCGTTTATCGTCGTTATCTAAAGCAACATAACGTTTAGTCGTGAAATCATTGATATCAACATAATCATTTTTCTTTCCCACAGCGCTTTGTTCATTGACATCGGTTGTTCCTCGGATGATCCCTTTTTCGTCAACGACCCGTATTTCGATGATATCGCTAGTCGCACTGTTTTCAATAAATCTTTTGATATTCGCATTTACCTCTTCATCATCTGCATTATCTTTTCGATTCAATTCCGGGCTGATTGTTGTTGCTAATGATTCCACCGTTTGATTCATATCTTTAATAAATGTATTGATCGTGGAACGTTCTAAACCACGTATAAAGTAGGCACCAATAATTTCGATCGAGATCAATAAAATCAGAATAAAGGTAATAGCGATCTTAAAATTGACTGATCGAAAAAAGCGGACTTTTCTTTTCATCCAATTACTCCTGTTCTGGGTTACGCAAATAGTAACCGACACCACGACGTGTCACTAAATAATTTGGATGGCTTGGATTATCTTCGATCTTTTCACGCAAACGACGTACAGTTACATCCACTGTTCGTACATCTCCAAAATAATCATAACCCCAAACCGTTTGTAATAAATGTTCTCTTGTCATCACTTGTCCAAGGTGCTTCGCCAAGTAAAAGAGTAGTTCGAATTCACGATGTGTTAACTCGATTGTTTCTCCTCGTTTCGTCACCATGTAAGCTTCTGGATGGATCGTCAAATCACCAATCGTCAATTCCGCAGGTGCTGCCTCTTCTGGTTCCTTCGCAGCCGTGGCACCGCGACGAAGATTTGCTTTGACACGTGCAACTAATTCTCGGTTGGAAAATGGCTTGGTCACGTAATCATCGGCGCCTAACTCTAAGCCTAGGACTTTATCAATTTCAGAATCTTTGGCTGTTACCATAATGATCGGCATATCATAAGTTTTGCGTACCTCACGAGCAACTTCTAAGCCGTCCATTTTAGGTAGCATCAAATCAAGTAAAATCAAATCAGGTTCTACCTCAGCAACTTTTTCCAAGGCTTCTTCCCCATCATATGCAGTATAAACATCATAGCCTTCTTTGGCTAAATTGAATTTGACGATATCCGAAATCGGCTTCTCATCATCGACAACTAAAACTTTTTTCATAAAGAGCCACCTCTTATATATTATTGTCATACCTTCTCATTATACCGTATTTCTGCTTTTGTTTCATCTTTGCCTATAAAACAAAAGAGAAAATTAAAATGAAAGTGCAAAATACTTTATTATTTTTTGTTCTAACTTCAATAAAAAAGGAAAACACTGATTTTCACCTCAGTGTTTCCTTTTTTTGATTTATCCTTCTAAAACTTGTACACCGACACCCAATAATCCCGGACCAGTGTGGACTACTAATGCCGGAGAAATCTGGCCAAAGTAGATTTGGTTTGCTTGTGGGAACTCTCTTTTAAGTCTCGCTTCCATTTCAATTGCTTCTTCTTTCGCATCCCCATGGGCAACAGCTAAGTTGAAGACCTTTGCATTACCGATTTTTTCTTTGACGTAAGCAACCGTTTTATCCAAACTTTTTTTACGTCCCCTAGCTTTTCCTACTGTGTAATAAATCCCTTCTTCATTACATGAGATGATTGGGTTAAGCTTTAAAGCGGTTCCTACAATAGAAGCAACTAAACCGATCCGTCCACCTTTTTGAAGATATTCCAATGTCGCAACATTAAAGAAAACTTTTGTTCTTTCGACTAACTCATTCAGATTACTGATCAGTTGATCCCATTCTACTCCTTCTTCCAGCCATTTTGCTGCTTGGATCGCAGAAAAACCTGCACCAATACCAATATTTTTCGTATCTAGTACATATGCTTCCAATTCTTCTTGCTGTTGTGCAATTAAACGAACCACATTATATGTCCCGCTCAATCCACTGGAAATTGTTACCGCAAGTACCTTTTCATAACCGTCTTTTTTGATTTGCTCAAAGATTTCTGTGATCGACTCACCATCCGGCAAAGATGTACCAGGGATTTCCTCTGGCAAACGTTGATAGATCTCTTCAGGGGTAATGTCAATTTTATCTGTATATACCTGATCTTTATAAATAATTTTCAATGGGATCATATACATCTCGTATTTTTTTATCAATTCTTCTGGCACATCCGTACCTGAATCTACTAAAATTGCGATTTTATTGTTTTTCATTTGTTTTCTCCTCTTTTAAATATTCGGTTTCTAGAACAATCGTTTTTTCCGCAAGAAGTTTCATTGCAAACGATAAAGTTGCCGCTCTTACAGCAATATATTCTACAGGGGTTGCCTGGTCGAATTTTTGCGGATGAGATTTACCTTGTGCTAATTGGCTGACCATCCACACAGCTGCTTCTTGTTCATCGCAAAATAGATTATAGGCTTCACGAATTCCTACTGTTTTTCCTTGGAACAATATCCCTTCTTTGATTTCAGGAATAGTCAATACTTGTTTCAACGTAGTGATTGCAAGTAAAAATGCTACGTGTTCTTTGTTATATCTTTTTTTAACTGGTGCTGGTATCAAACCTAGTTTAACGTAATTGTTTACCATAGAAGAGGTAAGCAATGGATGCTTTTCTCCTTGTATCACAGGTGAAAGATAACGATCAACTAACGTTCTGACTTGGTCCATATAAAGTTCTAAGTCAGGGAGTTCTTCCCAGTGAGGCAGACGGAATGTTTCTAGTTCCTTCCCCCACTCCATTAATTGCTGACGCATTTTTTCCATCATAACCGCTCCTTTTTTCATTTCATAAACATGATATCAGACTTATGATAAACATTCAATCTAGTTGCTTTAACTAGGTGATTTGATTAGCGGGATTCCATGAAAACAAAAAACAAGAAGGCTAAGCCTTCTTGTCTTTTATCGTTAAGAACAGGAGACCCGCCGGGGAGACGGCGGGAAAGGAGTAAAAAATGAAAAAAGTGTTAGGGTTTGTTCTCTTGCAAGAACTTTGTTTGTTGGTATGCTTATATAATAGCGAGCAAATGTGAATAATCTATGAATGATTTCCTATAAGGAAGTAAAGATTTTTCTGATTTTCTTTAAATGTAGTCTTGCATTTTAAAATTCTTAGTGCTACTATTATTAAGTACTTTTTGTACGGGCCGTTAGCTCAGTTGGTAGAGCAGCTGACTCTTAATCAGCGGGTCGCGGGTTCGAGCCCCTCACGGCCCATTGGGTGCCAAACCCACGGAACAGGTAAATGTTGGTGCGAAAGCATTTCGAAAACATTTACGCTGTTCTTTTTTTATTTTTCAAAATAACTAGGGCTTTTTATTTTTAACTCAAAGTCCACTGTAGCCCTTTGGACTTTGAGTTAAAAAAGAAGCATAATTATGAACAGTAAAGTTTCTAATATAACAATAATTCGAGAAGCTTTGCAAAATCATGCTGCCAATGAACTCTCTAAACATATAGGATTAAATCTAAGTACTATAAAAGGTTAAAAAGTGAAGAATATTTAATAGAAAAACTAAATTTACTTGCTGCTTTCCCCTTTTCCATTAATACAACAATCAGAGAGTGTCTTTTTTTCGAAAAAATTAGAATAAATAAAAGACACGTAGTTTTTTTATCTACATGTCTTCCATCGACTACAAGTTATCATTTCTCAAAACGTATTTAGCTTTTAATTGATTAATTCGTTTCACGTTGTCTACACATTGCCTAATTAAGATTTTCTTATTAGAAGCATCAATCCCGCAATAATACCTAAAACTCCAGGAATTACCCACAATAATGTTAAAAGAAAAAATGGAATAATAGATAAAATGAGTAAACTAATACCATAGACCACTGTTTTTTGATTTTTTCTTACTAAAAAACCTATTATGAAAATCATTATCGAAAAAACTAGGGTAATTCCTCCAAATAAAACAACATTCCCGCTTAGATTGACTAACATATCTATATCCTTACTGGTTAGTTCTGTAGTATTTAAAGTAGTTGAATCAATAGAAGATAGAAACATACCACCCATCAATGCTAAAAGACTACATAAAATCCCTGTTATTCCACTAATTAAAATCAAAATAAACTCTGTTTTTCTCTTATTCATTTAATTCTCTCCAGATTAAGTGTTTTAGAATTAGAAATTTTTTGACCATAGTTAATAGCTTCTAATGAACGAATAACAACCACTGACGTGTTAGAAAAATAATCCCCAATATGTTGTTTCTTGGGCGTGAAAGCAGCCACCAAATACCCAATTTGAAATACAAAATTTTTTAATATAAACCTACATATACACTCACGAATAAAGATAGTTTGCCAACTTAGCTCTTTTTCCTCAAAGCTCACTACTCTTATCCCAAAAATCATTTTCCCAATTGTTTGTCCTGAATTCAGCTTAGTCAAAAGTACAAAATAGGTTAAATAAATAGCTAATGACGCTATACCATAAAAAGTAATAATGGATTTGTCAGATTCCAGTCCCATGATTTTGTAAAAGAGACCTATAGTAGCATGGGTGATGATGCTAATACAAATTAAATCAATAAGAAAAGCAAAAAATCGTAACCAAAATCCCGCAAATACATAATTAGGCAAAGTTTCAATGCCACTCTTCTTATTCATTTTATAGCCCTCCATAGTAATACATTGGTTTTGGAGTATCAGAAAATCCAAGTTTTTCAAAAACTGAAATTACACGATCTGATGTAGTTGCCTTTAGCCCTTGCCATTCAGCAATCTTATTACCTAACCAAGAAGAAGCAAAGCCAGTTGTGTCATTTTTATATTCTATAACCGTCGCATCAGTTAATTTCTTCTCTTTTTTTAGGGAATCTAATGCATCTTCAGAGTAACCAATTTGATCCACCAACCCATTTTCTACTGCTTGGTTACCATCATAAATTCTTCCATCCGCAAGTTCTTTCACTGCATTAGTATCCATATTTCTTCCTTTTGCTACAACATTGACAAAACGATCATAAGCACTCATCACAAATTCCTGTATAACTTTATTCTCTTCCTCTGAAGGTTTGTGTTGAGGTGACATCATATCTTTTAATGCACCACTTTTATACGTCGCATCAGTTACGCCAAGTTTTTCTAATAAGCCAGAATAATTTAAACCAGAAATAATGACACCAATTGATCCAGTTGTTGTTTCTTCCGTAGCAAATATTTTATCTGAACCAGCAGAAATGTAGTACCCTCCACTTGCCGCTGTATTTTTAAATGCAGTATAGATAGGAATATCTAGCTTTTTAATTTTTGCCATTTCTTTAGCAATCTCAGCACTTTCATATATTCCTCCCCCAGGTGAATTTACTTCTAATAACACTCCCTTAACCGCTTTGTCTTCTTGAATTTTCTTTAGCTGTGTTAAAAAATTCTGATGGTTATATTGTTCCCTACTAAAAAGATTGCTTTCACCTGTATCTGCAATAACTCCATTGACGGATAGTTTGACAATCTTTTTATTTGATGCGCCTTCTTCTAACGTTTCTTCTGTGATTTCGTTAGATCCGTAAAAAATCTTATTTATTCCTGTTAGGGTTGTATTTGATGCTTCCTCTTTATCTTTTCCTGGAATTAGCGCGACGATAATGGATAGTAACAATAATCCGCACGCTACTCCCACAGCAATCCATCTTCTTTTATTCATATAAACTCCTCCTATATTCTTAGTAAAAATAATTATTTTTTATTTAGAAACACATCGACAATTTGTTGCCAATATGTTTTTTCTCCTACAATTAAAGACAACTCTCCAGTTAATCCATAACGAAACGGAAACGATTGAGTTGTTTTTAACGTTCCTTTCACTGCATAAAAAACACCTTTCTCAGTGGCAGTAGAATTTTCTGAAATTTCATCTAAAGTTCCGTCGATCGTAATCGGAGCCCCACCTTTTTGATCCAATTTAAAATGAACCTTCATCCCTTCTTTAATATAGGTACTTTCATTCGCAGGTAAAAGTGCTGTAAATTTCATTTTTGATTTTTCGTGGATCGGATAAATTTCTGCAAGCACTGTTCCTTTGGCTAGTTCTGCTTGTCCCTTTGTTTCTTCATTTAAATGAACCGTTCCAGATACAGGAGCTTTTAGTATTCCTTTTGAAAGTTGATCGTCCAAACTTTTGATAACTGACTGGTTCTTCTCTTGTTTTTCATTTAGCTCTGTAACTGTTTGTTTTACAGTTGTTATTGCTTGTTCTAGCTCTTGCTTTCCTTTTTCCGTTTGACTAATTCTGTCATTCTCAGAAGTAGTTGGTTTAACTAATTTAGCTTTTTCTGACTGATACTGTTCTACTTCTTTTTTTAGTTGCTCAATTTGTTCATTTATGCTTGCTGAAATTGTCAGTTTCACTTGATTTTTTTGATCATCAGAAACATTATTTAGTTGTTCTTGCCAATTCTCATAGTTTGCCATCATTTCTTTTGAAAAATCTTTTAATGATTGATTATTACTCCAAGCTACCTGTACTTGTTGCCATTCTTGTAATTTACTATCTGAACTCTCAATTTGTTTTTCTAGTTGTCTTTTTGTCTTTTCGTATACTTCTAATTGCTTTTGATCATTTAATTCACTTTGCTTCAAAGCGTAGCGGAGTGATTCTTTTTCTGACAACATGCTCTTTAATTGATTACTGTAGCCAAAACTGTCATCCGTTGAAAACAAATTTTTTCCTTTACTTATACTTTCAATAAATAGCTGAGCCATCTTTATTTGTTGAGTAATACGTTGGTTTTCTTGTTCTATCTGAGCCTTTTCATTCTCTATTAAAGAACAATCCAATCTAACCAACACATCGTCCTTATGAACAAATTGATTTTCTTTTAGGAAGTTTTCCATTATTTTAGCTTCTAATGGCACTTGTAACTTCTCTATTTTTTCGGGGTTCAATTGAGCCGTTGTCCGAATAACAACCTCTTTTTTAGCAAAGGTTAAAAACAATCCAATAATACATAAAAAAAGAATTACAGGGTATAACACCCAACGGTAGAAGCTATGATGTTGTTTAGTATAGATACTAGAATGTTCGAACCAATTATTATTCTGCATAAATTGTTTCCCTCTCCTAGATTTCCCATAATTTTTGATAGATACCATCGGCAAAACGAAGTTCATCGTGCGTTCCTTTTTCTACCAAATGCCCTTCATGGAGAACTAAAATTTGATCACATGCTTTTGCTATTGGTAAATGATGCGCAATAAAAATAATCGTTTTTTCTTTTAAATTGAGGAGATAATTCATAATTGCATGTTCTAACAAGGTATCTAATCCACTAGTTGCTTCATCTAAAATTAATATGTCCGGATTTTTTAATAAAGCCCGTGCTAAGGCTAATCGTTGTCGTTGCCCTCCTGAAAGATTATTTCCACCTTCTTCCAACAATGTCTCGTAACGTAATGGCTGTTGATTAATAAATTCATTTAGTTGGACTATCTCACAAACTTCTATTATTTGTTCGAAACTTGGTGGGCTATCTAAACCGAATATAAGATTCTCAATGATTGTTCCACTAAAGAAAAATGACTCTTGAGGCAAATATGTCACTCGATCGCGTAATATCTGAAAAGGAATGTCTAAGTGATTAATGTTTCCATAATGGATCGATCCTTCTGATGCTTCATAAAAACGAACAAATAACTTTGCAAGAGTTGATTTTCCAGAACCACTAACTCCAACTATAGCCGTTTTACTGTGCGAAGGAATTGTACATGAAATTTCGTTCAACGTTGGGGCCTTCATGCTATACGAGAATGAAACGTTTTTTACAGTGATATCTTGTTGAAATAATTGTTCAGAAAGCATATATTCAAAAGACTGGTTCGATTTTTCTGAATCAATCGCGAAAATTTCATTTAAACGATTATTTGCAACTTGAGCCGTTTGCATTTTCACTTGTAAATTAATAATGTTTTGTAAAGGATCTGTGAAAAATACTAGTAAAGCATTGTATGTGATAAGTTGACCTAGACTAATTCTATTATCCATAACAAAATAAGAACCTAGCCATAAAATTAATGCACTGCTAATTAATTGAATCAAATGTTTAATTCCTTGTTGAATATTATCAAGCGTAACCGTACGAAATGATTTTTTCATTAATTTAACAAATTCATGGTCTATACGGTTATATACTTTCTCTTCACCGCTATATGCTTTAATTGTTTCTATTCCTTTAAGACTTTCTATGATACTAGAATTTACAGCTGCACCGGCTGCCATTTCTTCCCTGTTCGATTTTTCATAGCTTTTCACGAAAGCGAATATTGCAACTACATAAAAAGGCAAAGAGCATAGAGTGATTAAAAACAACGTACTATTCTGAATAGCTAACGTAACCCCAACAAGCAACACCATACCAATATCTAAAAATATTGATAACGTAGCACTTGCTAAAGCATCAATAATCTTACTGGCATCAAGAAAACGAGAAATAATTTCCCCTGATTTTCTCGTAGCAAAAAAATTCATTGGTAAAGTTAACACATGTTTGAAATACTGAAGCATAATTGCCATACTCATTCGCTGTCCTAAAATAATAAGAAGATAACTACGACTATATTCAAACAATACCCGAAATAAATAGACAGCGATCAAGCCAATGGAAATTATATTTAAAGTTGAACGTGCTTGATTAGGGATGAAAAAATCAAGAATACCTTGAAAATAATATGAGCTTCCTATGCCAAAAAACGTAATGAAAATCGATGCTAAAACGATGTGGAATACTAATCCTTTTTGTTTCCAAATTATAGGCAAAAAAGAACTTAATCCAGCTACTTTTTCTTTAATAGGAATATAAGTTTCTCTAGGCATAGGTAATAAAAGAATACCTGTCCATTCTTTTTGAAACGCTTCAATCGTTTTTCTATTTTTTCCATTAGCGGGATCTGCAATCCATAGTACGTTTCCCTTCGTTTTATAAATTACAACGTAGTGCATATAGCTGTTATCAACCAATATATGTGCAATTAATGGTAAGATAAGATCTCTTTCTTTCCAGATCTCACTATCTGCTTGAATAGCCATACAATCAAAAGACAATTTTTCAAATGTCTTTTTCAATCCAAATGCTGAAGTACCCTCTAAATCAGTCCCAGATAGGTCCCGTAATTTATGAATCGGGATATCAGTTTTAAAATATTTTAAAATCATCGAAAGGCAAGCAACACCACAATCTTTTTCATCTTGTTGCTGCACAAAAGGAAATGATTTTATCACTTATCTAACACAACTCCTTCTAAAAAATTTTTATAGAAAAATTCTCAATATAGCTTTAATACAGTGAAAATATTGTCTCATAATTCCACAAAAACTTTGAAAACAGTTCTTGAACACTAACTTTTTCATTCCTGAATCAAATTTATTTTGGAAATTTTACTATTCAAGAATAAACTTGATAAGTTTCAGGAAGATTTTTACTGTTAATCAAATACGTATGTTACAGTAGCACCGTAAAAAATATTATTTAAAGAAGCGTGTTTAAACATGCAAAATGTAAAGGAACTAAGTATTGTGGAAATGCACAAACTGTTGGTGGAGGCAATAATGCTTGGGGAAAATTGGGGCAAGTTGTAGGTGGACTTACCACAGGGGCAGTAGGTGGTGCAGGTTTAGGAACAGCAATTTGCGGACCAGCTTGCGGTGTTGTTGGAGGGTTATATGGAGCTGTCGCTGGAGGTGCTGCAGCTGGCTGGGATGCTCGAAAAAAATAAAAAAGGAGAATAAGTAGTATGCATATTAAAAACACAAAAACAACATTTATATTATCTTCAGAAGAGTTGAAAAATATTCAAGGTGGGAGTGCCGTGGGAGTTTTAGGCACTACTTTTTCTGGGGCAACAGCAGGAGTAAAACTTTGTTCAGCCGGAGGACCTTATGCAATAGCTGCTTGTGGTGTAGGTGGAGCTTTATTAGGTGCTGGATTCAGCATGTGGACCGGTGCGTAAACAATTAAAAAATATCAAACCTCAAGATTGGTTTGTGTCGATTACGAACATAGGTATGTTCTTTATCTTTTCAAAAGTTTGGAATGGACAGAACTTTTTACTAAAGCTTCTTGTGCTAGTTTTTATAATTATATTAAATTTTTATCTTTTATTAAAGTCAGATAAAAATTCTTTGGAAATGTAATGGTAGAGATATTTTTACAAAAGGACTTGCAGCGCTGTAGTTGGTGCTGCAGGAGGACCTATTTCGGCCGTTACAGGAGGTATTGGTAATGTACTTGTCGGATGTGCATTAAAGCCTGTTCCTGCAAGTTAAATTTATAAAAACAGGAAAGTAATTATCTCAAATCCTATCAAGTACAATCATAGGATTGCACTTGACAGGACAAATTTTTTAACTAAAAAATGAAAAACACTTTCTAAAAATTAGTAGAATTTGCCAAATCTTTCGCATCTTCCACCATACATTTAATTTTAATTCCCCTTTATGGTACTTAATAAAAACAAGAAAAGAACTATTCATTTGGCCCTTTTTTGGTTCCAGACCATAGAAATATTCCTCCAGTAACTAATATTGCTGTTATGCACGTAACTAATAACAGCTATAAAAATTGGTACAACTTTAATAGGATTCAGAAAAATTTGCACTAGTGAAGGAATCTATTTTATTAGAAAAATGCAATCTCCCTAAAGAAAAAACCACTAAACAGTGCTTTCTTTCAACTTCTCCTTAATTTTTTGTGCTTTCCCTAAAGTAAAGTTTCTGGCCAACTCTGAATCAAAATATAGTGAACGTTTTTTAAAATCTATTTCTTTAACGTTAAAGATATTTACTAAACACGCTCGACTAATTCTTGTTAACATAGGATATTTCTTTTCAAGCTCACTAATTCTTCCATAAAATTCGTACTGCCCATCTTTAGTACACAATGATAATCTATGTGGTAATTTTGAAGCTTCTACAAAATAAATGTCATTTATATCAAAAGTAAATGTTTGAGAACCTATGGAAAAAACAAATGCTTGATTCGTAACCTGTTTTGTTGCATCTATCCTTTCTTGCGCTAATAACAATAACTCAACAATCTCGTTTCGATACTCATCTAGTGTTTGATCTTTTGTTACAAATCCTAACGTTTCAACTCTTCTTTTTATTGTTACGGGTAACATCTCATCATGAGTAGTTGTAAAAATGATTTTTGCTTGAACATCATATTTTCTGATTACTTCTGCTAATTCTATACCGTTAACTTCATGATTTAAATCAATATCTAAGAAATATATTCCTTGCTTTGGTCGGAATTGTTTGAGGTATTTTTTAACTTCTAACGGACTTTGTGTTTTCAATACTATCTTAAATACTTTATCGTGAAAAAGAATGAAATTATCAATAATTCGTTCTAACTGATTTAATTGTATAATTTGATCTTCACATAATATTATTGGATAACTCATAAATCCTCCTTCCCTCAAAACAACAAAATAACTTGAGTAGTAAATTGATACGGATCGTTTTGATAGTTCACAAACATATTGGGATTCTTTTTATTGATTTCCTCTATACTAGATAAACCTAACCCTTGATGTCCCTTTTTTGTTGTTATTCCTTTTTTCATTAGAGTATCTATAGAGAGTAGTATCTCTCTACAACTATTCGATATCGAAATTTCTATCTGTTTATCATCTCGGTAAATAGCTAGAGACAGTTCTCTATCTTGACTCTCTATAGATGCTTCAATTGCATTATCGAGAATAATTCCAAGCACCCTAATACAGTCAAATATTGGAACAGGAACTTCAATAATAGTACTTGGACATTCGAATTTACAACAAATCTTATTGTTATTTGCTTGGTATAGCTTCGCTATCAACAAACTTTTCAAATATTCATTTTTTATATTTTTTAAATAACGATATTCAAACTTATTGGTTAGATAAGAATTAGAATAGATCTCTAATTCTTTTATTTCTTTTTCCAATATCGAATCATGGTTTTGATTAGCGATTTCTTTTAAACTCAGCAATAAATTTTTATAGTCATGTCTAAATCTGGCAAATTTTTCTTGATCTTTTTCCAGTGAATCAGTATATTTTTTTAGATAAACCAATTCTTTTCTTTTCAATTGCTGTTCATATTGTTCTCGTTGCCTAATAGTTATTCTAATAAATAAAAATAGAACAACAAACATTTGAATGATTAAAAATATTAAGACACCAAACACAAAATGATCAAATACTTGATATTGATGAGCAACATAAGAAACAAATAAACCAATTGTAAGTAAATAAATCATGAATATAGCAGTAAGTTTAGAACTGGACTGTTCAACAATCCTATTTATAGCTAATTTTCTATATAACCAAATAAACATCAGCAAAAACAAAGAATCAAGCATTATCTGGAATACTACATAACCATACCCTTTTATCCCTTCAAATGAAAACATATACGTCATAACCATGGAAGTAATAATAGATCTGAAATCATCAATAAGCATACATAATAGTAATTTATTTAAAAGCACTATATTAGTTTTCTTCTTTTCCTTTAATATAAAATAACTTCCGATTATAGGTATAGCTGCGGAAACATCAGTAAATAATTCAACAAAAAAAGTGAGTGGTATCAATAAACATACAAAAAGATATTTTCTTTTGTTAAGATCAGTATTAGTCATATAAAATAAGAGAAAAAAGAAAAAGTTTCCCACGAACATTCTTAATAGATAAGCTTTTGTATCGATAGTAATCAAGAGATCCCCTCCTGATTTTAGGATATCATAAAAAAAATTTTAGTTACACTTTTTAAATAATGAAAAAACACATTCCACTAAATTTGATGCCGGTTTTCCTTGAGGTTTTGTTCCAGCACCTCCTTTAATTTTTTTAAGCTCTTGATCTGAACATTGTTTAGCATTTAGTCTATTTTTTTCTTCCATTACGATTCCCCCTACAAACTATAAATACTTTTATGTCACTGATTCAATATACCTATTTTTCTAATCAAAAAATTTTGAGACATATTTAATATTATAAGTATCATTAAAATTGAGATTTATCTCCATAATCTGCTCGATATAAACCATTTATTCCAGCAGTTCTTCCAATTTCACTCAAATTTCTTATTAATTCCTCTTGATATTCAGTGAATCTTATTTTATTAGTATAAGCAGTAAAATATAGATAATTCACCAATCTATTTATTAAAGGACCGGGATCTAATTCATATTTTTGTTTTTCTAATTTTAAATATACCTTTTGTAAAACCTCAAGAATATCAGAATATTTAGGATCTTTACTTATAGATATATCATTATATAATTCATGAACAATTTGCTTAGCATTTTTTTTCATTTTAGCACTTCCCTGGAATTGCTCCACCTAAAAAACCACCTATAGACATTCCTGCAATACAAGTAGTTGCCTTGGCCCAATCGACCGTACATTTATTTTTAGTGCAATACACTCCATTTCCATAATATTTTCCACTATGAGTGGTACCCCCATAGATAAGTTGTGTCTCTTTAATAGACAAAATTTTTAAATGTTTCATAATCTAATCACCCCTAAATTAATGTTTTTAGACTATTATTCTAACATTCATTAAATTTCAAAAAACAATTCCTTCTTGAAACGTAGCAAAATAATTCCTGAATAAGAATTTAATCACTTTTAAGTATATAAACTATGTATATTCTTTAATATTTTTTGAGAATGCACTTCGTACATAATAAACTTTAATCACATTAGTCTTTCATACCTACGATCGATCTCTTTGACTCGCACCCATAAATTCATAATAGTTTGTCGGCGTCTTTGGACGTTTCGAAGATGAGCTACGCATTCTCTTTTTTTATAGACAAAAAAGATAGAGACGAACATGGAGCTTCCAAATTTGGATATTTGATCCAATTTTGGAAGCTCCATTTATTTCGTGTCTGTCTTTTTATTTTTTCCAGCTTTCGACTAATTCTTGGTTCTCTTTGATCCAGTCTTTTGCTGCTTGCTGTGGATCTTTTCCATTGTTGATTTCCAACATAACTTTTTCCATATCTTTTTCTGACCAATGGAAATTGTCTAATACTTTGTAAGCTTCTGGCTGGTCTTCTTTCAATCCTTTTCGAACCATCGTATGGATCTGCTCTTCGCTTCCCATTCCGTTTTCAGGATCTTCTAAGTATTTCAGATCATATTTGGCAAACATCCAATGAGGTGTCCATCCTGTAACTACAATTGGTTCGTGTTTTTTGATCGCTTGACCTAGTGCAACGGTCATTGCTCCTGAAGAAGATGTCTCTACTTTCCAGTCTTTCAAGTTGTCATATTTTTGGATCGTGTTTTCAGCAGCCGTAACTACACCAGCTCCTGGCTCGATTCCTATGATTTTCTTACCTGCCTGATCGGTTAACTCATCGATCGAATTTACATCCATGTAGGCTGGCACTGCTAAACCAACTTTTGCTCCTGTCAAATTGGCACCTAGGTCTTCGACTTGATCTTTATATTGTGCATATTGTGAACCATGAGTTTTAGGTAGCCAAGCTGAAACCATGGCATCTGACTCGCCATTTGAAACAGATTTCCACATGATTGAATTATCTAATGGCGTCATCGTTACATCATAGCCCATTTGTTTCAATACTTCACCGACTACATTTGTTGAAGCAACTTCTGTATCCCATTCAACATAAGATAAGTTGATACGTTTTGTTTCTTTGGCAGATGAAAAACTCCCTATACCAATCGCACCTAAGATCACTACTACTACAGCACCAATGATCAGTCCTTGACGTTTTTTACTTTTCTGTGTTGTTGCTCCTGCAGCTTTTTTATTGTTTGGCTGGTTCAAATGCTGTGTAAAACGGTCAATGATGATTGCTAAGATAACTAATGCAACCCCGTTGACAAATCCATTCCCGACTTGTGCTCTTTGCAATGCTGATAATACGCCGCGTCCTAAGCCGGGTGCACCGATCATAGAGGCAATAACGACCATTGAAAGTGACAGCATTGTTGTTTGATTGATCCCTGCCATGATCGTACTTTTAGCTAAAGGCAATTCTAGTTTGAATAGTTTTTGACGACTTGTGCTCCCGAATGAATCAGAAGCTTCTACTAATTCTTTAGGAACTTGTCGAATCCCTAAATTCGTAAAACGAACGGTTGGTGGCAGAGCAAAGATGACTGAGGCAAATACCCCTGGAACCATCCCGATACCGAAAAATGCAACTGCTGGAATCAAATAAACGAATCCTGGCATTGTCTGCATAAAGTCAAGGATCGGTTTGATAATACTTTGGGCTTTACTGCTTTTTGCCATCAAGATCCCTAATGGTACCCCAATGATGATCGAGATCACACTAGATAAAAGAACAAGTGTGACAGTATTCATCAAATCATTCCATAGACCTTGGTTATAAATAAACCATAGACCGATTAATGTGAACAACGTAAGTCCTGGACGTTTCTTAGAAATAAAGAAAGCTGCTACCGTCAATAACAAGATAAACAAAGGAGCTGGAATCACTAACAGTAAATTTGTAATCCCCGACATCACTGCCTGTCCAATCGTTTGTAAAAATGAAAATAGGCCAGAAAAAGTTGTCGTAAACCATTCTGTGATATTTTCTACCCAGTTTGCCACTGGTAATTGATAGTTCAATAGATTATTCATGTTCACTCACCTCGCTTGTTTCTGCTAATGCTTCAATCACACTACCTCGGATGACGACACCTTTTAATTTTCCATCCTCTACAACTGCAAGTGGAGTCGGTGAGTCATAAATAATATTGAAAATATCACTTACCACCATGTCTTTCCCAATCACCGTCACATTTTCATCTAGGAAGTCGATCAATGGACGTTTTTGCTTCCTAGCTTCTAACGCTTGATCTGCAGTGATGATCCCTTTCAGGTGTCTCTTTCTGTCAACAGCCATCAGCATGCTGACTTCTTCATTACGCATCCTTGTCAATGCAACGTTTGGTCCATCAGATTCGATATTCGTCGTCAATGCAGGTACCATGATGTTTTGAGCCGTAAGCACTTTGGAACGATCGACTTCTTCCACAAATTCACGTACATAATCATTTGCTGGATTGGTCAATATTTCTTCACCTGTTCCGATCTGCATGATTTCGCCGTCTTTCATCAAGGCGATTCTGTCCCCAATCCGTAAAGCTTCATTCAAATCATGGGTAATGAAAATAATCGTTTTTTGAACATTGGCTTGCAGGTCCAGTAATTCGTCTTGCATTTCTCGCCGGATCAGCGGATCAAGAGCCGAGAACGCTTCGTCCATCAGCAAGATCTCAGGATCATTTGCTAAAGCTCTGGCTAGGCCAACCCGTTGTTGCATCCCACCAGATAACTGACTAGGATATTGGTCTTTAAATGAAAGCAAACTAGAATTTTCTAATGCTTTTTCTGCTTTTTCTTGTCGTTCTTCTTTAGGTACACCACGGACTTCTAACCCGTATTCTGTATTTTCCAAGATCGTTCGATGTGGAAACAGACCGAAGTTTTGGAAAACCATATTGATTTTATGACGACGGACTTCTCGCAATTCTTCTTTGCTTAACTTCGATACATCTTCTCCATCAATATAGATACTGCCCGAAGTTGGCTCAATCAGACGATTCAATAGACGGATCAATGTGGATTTCCCACTCCCGGAAAGCCCCATGATCACGAAGATTTCTCCTTCTTTTACGTCAAAATTCACGTCATACACACCAACCGTTGCACCGGTTTTCTTTAAAATCTCCGTTTTCGGCTGGTGATCATTCATCATATCTAAAGCGGCTTGTGTCTTTTTACCAAATATCTTTGTTAAATGTTTTACTTCTACTTTTACCAAACAAATTCTCCTTTTTTATGTAAATTCATTTTTCTTTCTGAAAAAAGTGACCACACTATGTTAACATCATGTAGTCACTTTGTCAAAAATGAAAGAAATTTGCTTGTCCAAACTGAAAAAAACTTGGCTAAATCTTTGTAAATAAAAGGTTTAGCCAAGTTAATATTTTTTTAATATTTCACACAATCATTCTGCAAGCTGATGCTCCGGGTAAAAAAAGTTTGTCATACGCTGTAGTGTATATTCATTTCCAATAAAATGAACGATGTCCCCTGCCGTAAATTTAGCATAGGGGCCAGGTGAAACAAGCAGTTCTTCATTATGAGAAATTGCGATAACTGTGGCGCCAGTCGCCTGCCAGATATTCAACTCGCTAATTGAACGGTCCAGATGCATTGCTTTTTCTGATAAAGATAATTCAAACGGAAGTAAAGGATTCATCTTATGTATTCGCTTCGTTTGATTGACCAGCTGATCCAATAATTGAGAAAAATGATTCAGCTCATCTTGTTGCTTCTCCACACTTGCCATGATTTCTGCTTTTGTATCTTGGATGGATTGTACATCTTGATATTGCAATAGGAAATCTTTTGCTTTTTCCTTCGAAGCAACAAATGCCCCACTTCCATGCCGTACTTCCATGATTCCAAGATCTACCAGCACATTGATAGCCTTGCGGGTAGTCTCAGGAGAAGCATTGTACGTACTGGCAAGTGTTGAGCGGGCATGGATCTTCTCACCCACTTTATATCGGTTTTCAACGATACGTTCGGCTAAATCAACAGCAATCTGCTGGTAGCGCGGGCGGACGATTTTTTTCTTTCCAGACATTTTCTTTCCTCTTTCTTTTTTTACTTTCCCTCATCTTACTATGCTCTAGCAAAATAAGCAAAAAAGGGGAGAATAGCCTCTTGCAACGACTGATCATCGCTTGATCTGTTCCTTTTTTACTGGGCAAGCTGTTTGACAGTCATCACAATTCTTACCGGATTTTAAACGAGTATAGACAATTGCGCCTGCACTTCCAAAGATTAACACACTTAATAAGAATGTCGCCATCCTATTCCTCTCCTTCTAATGACAATATAGTATAAAACTGGTTCTTGGATTTTGGCTGACGGAACAAAACATAAACGAGTCCTATCATCAGTAAAATAGCAAGATACGTCCCTAACGCTACCTGTCCACCCTCCAATAAGTGTCCCAACTGATAAATCACAAAACTAACTAAATAAGCTAAACCGCATTGATAGCCTATGGCGATCCAAGTCCATTTCTTGGCATTCATTTCCCGATGGATAGCCCCAATTGCCGCAAAACAAGGCGCACAAAGTAAATTGAAGGCTAACAATGAATAAGCTGCTGCGGGAGTATATGTGTGTTGTAGCACTTGCCAGATTTCTCTGCCATTTTCGGATACTTCCGCATGACCAAACAAAATACCAAATGTGCCAATAATATTTTCTTTAGCGACCAATCCTGTAATCGCTGCGACTGTTCCTTGCCAGTTTCCCCAACCAAGCGGCTGAAAAACAACTGCCAGGATTCGCCCGAAAAAGGCTAAGATACTTTGGTCTTCAGAAACAGGTTGAGCATAAAAATTATAAGAAGAGCTGAACCAGATCACGATACTAGAAACAAAGATAATCGTTCCTGCTTTTTTAACAAAAGACTTGCTGCGGTCATAGGTTTGTCTTAGGACCGCTGACCATTGAGGAAAATGATATGCGGGCAATTCCATGATAAAAGGAGCTGTATCTCCAGCAAACAAACGTGTTTTTTTCAAGCTGATTCCAGAGAAAATAATTGCAGTCATACCAAGAAAATAGGCAGAAGGAGCTACCCAAGATTGATGAGGAAAAAAGGCCCCTGCTACTAAGGCAATAATCGGCAACTTTGCAGAACAAGGCATGAAGGTTGTGACCATGATCGTCAAACGACGATCTTGCTCGTTTTCAATCGTGCGACTGGCCATGACGCCTGGCACTCCACATCCTGTAGCAATCAGCATAGGAATGAAGGATTTTCCTGAAAGACCGAATTTCCTGAAAAGTCGATCCATGACAAAAGCGATCCTCGCCATATATCCGCAGTCTTCCAGAAAGCTCAAGCATAAAAACAATATAATCAATTGCGGTAGAAATCCTAACACTGCTCCCACGCCTGCGATGATGCCGTTCAAGATCAGCTCCTGCATCCATCCCGCTACTTGCCATTCAGCTAACAATCTGCCAACATGTTCTGGTAACCATGTACCAAACAATGTGTCATTGATCCAATCTGTCCCCATTGTTCCTACTGTTTGAATAGCCAGATAATAGATCAGCCACATCACAAATGCGAAGATCGGCAAGGCTAACCAACGATTCGTTGCAATCTGATCGATTTTGTCACTCATCGATAATTGGAAAGAATCATTTGACACAACACAGAGTGTACATAGTTGGGTAATAAATTCATAACGTTCATTGACCAGAATCGTCTCACTATCGTCGTCCAATAGTTTCTCTGTTAACTGGATCAGTTGCTCGATCTCTTTTTGCTGAGAAACTGCTATCTCGTAATCCTCTCTTACCTTCTGATCTCGTTCAAAATATTTCATTGCATACCAGCGTTTCTTGCCGCTTTGTTCTCCTAGTACATCTTCAATTTCATGTAAAGCTGCTTCTAAACGTGGATCATATGTACAGGGAACAGGAATAGAAGGCCGCTTTTTTGCAGACTCCTGAATCTTTTCGATTAGTTTTTCGATTCCTTGCTTTTTCAATACGCTGATTGGTAAAACTGGTACACCAAGACCATAGGAAAGCTTTTCTAGATTGATTTTTTTTCCTTCTTTTTTGATGACATCCATCATATTCAGACCAATGATCATAGGAATGTCTAAATCCAATAACTGCGTAGTTAAATAAAGATTTCGTTCTAAATTGGTAGCATCAATAATGTTGATGATCAGTTCAGGCTGTTCCTGAACCAAATAATCTCTTGCAATCACTTCTTCTGGTGTATAAGGAGACAAAGAATAGATGCCGGGTAGGTCCTGAATATGAATGTTCGGATTTTTTTTCAACGATCCTTCTTTTTTTTCTACTGTTACGCCCGGCCAATTCCCTACATATTGATTCGAACCAGTCAAGAGATTGAACAAGCTAGTTTTCCCGCTGTTTGGATTTCCGACTAACGCGATATTCATTCTTTTTCCTCCCTTTGTATCAAGATTAGTTCGGCCTCTGACTTTCGTAACGTCAGTTCATACCCTCGCACTGTCAGTTCGATTGGATCTCCCAGAGGGGCTAGTTTTCGGATAACTATTTTTACATTTCGCGTCAATCCCATATCCATTAACCGTCGCTTCACTGCGCCTTGTCCGTGGATTGCTACGACGATCCCAGTCTCTCCTGCTTTTAATTGATCAAGAGAAGTCCAGCTTTCAGAGGAAGCAGTCTTTTTATTGACAAAGATTTGACCTAGTATTTCCCGACTTACTGCCACTCGATGACTTTTTACCAGTAAAATGGCATTGTTGCCTGATAAATTGACGACGACGATTTTACTTCCGGCAACGATCCCGATATTTTGCAAATGGCGTTTTGTTTTTTCTTCTGTTTCGATTCGTTCGACTTGATAAACGAAATTCTGCTTTGCCTGCGCTAAGGTCTGCATATTGATTCCTCTCTTGTGAAATAAATCATGTATTAAAATCATTCATTATATGTTCTAATTTTCTTACGTGTTACGCAAATAAATGAGAATCATTCTCACATAGAATACTCTCGGTAATTGAGAATGTCAATTATACTTGTGATATTATGAGCGAATCTTTAGTATTGATAGATAAAAATGAGAAAAAAATATTTCTTCATAGTTTTCCACAATTTTTTCTCTATTAAATTTGCTATTTTCCCACACGATACTTGTTTTCAGCTCTTTTTTCAAAAACACAAAACTTAGTATTCCACAGTTTCCACAACACAATATGTAGTGTTTGTTGTTTGACTTTTTTACTAAGAGTTTTATACTATCTATTATAGATAATAAGAATGTGTTAGAGGAGGCACTCACCATGAACGTAAAAATCTTTTCTAAAAATAATTGTATGCAATGTAAGATGGTCAAACGGTTTTTAACAGAAAATCAAATTGCTTTTGAAGAAGTCAATATCGATGAACAGCCTGAAGCAGTAGACTGGTTGAAAGCACAAGGATTCCAAAGTGTTCCTGTCATTACTTCTGATGCAGAAACAGTTATCGGATTCCGTCCTGATCAGTTGCGTAAACTTGCCAGCTAACATGACTAAAAGAATCAAAACGTGATACATGGATTTGAAGGGCTTGAGACAGCACCAGTTTTTGTCGCAAACTTCCAAATCCTTTTTTAAAGCTTAAAAACAATGCAATGATTTGCAATCAAGCATCATCAAATACGAAATGAAGGTTGGGCGTACGTATGAGTCTTAAAAATTTACAAGATGTCAGTTATTTCAAGCTGAATAATGAAATCAATCGGCCAGTCAATGGTCAAATCCCTTTGAATAAGGATAAAGAAGCTTTAGTTGCCTTTTTTGAGGAAAATGTCAAACCAAATACGATGACTTTTCTATCTATTATGGAAAAAATCAATTACTTGATCGATCAAGAATATATAGAAGCAGAATTCATTCAATTGTATTCACCATCATTTATTGAAAAGCTATATCAATTTTTGGACGAGCAACATTTTTCTTTCAAATCTTTTATGGCTGCTTACAAATTTTATTCTCAATATGCGTTGAAAACCAACGACGGTTCCGCTTATCTGGAAACTTATGAAGATCGAGTAGCCTTCAATGCGCTTTACTTTGCGAACGGGGATGAAGAATTAGCACTTGCTCTTGCAGACGAAATGATCCATCAACGATATCAGCCAGCTACACCTTCTTTCTTGAATGCTGGACGTAAACGTCGGGGCGAATTGGTGTCTTGTTTCTTGACTCAAGTCACTGACGATATGAACTCTATCGGGCGCTCAATCAACTCTGCTTTGCAATTGTCCCGTATTGGTGGCGGCGTAGGGATTACTTTATCAAATCTTCGTGAAGCCGGCGCTCCTATCAAAGGATATGAGGGTGCTGCAAGTGGTGTCGTTCCAGTCATGAAATTATTCGAAGATAGTTTCAGCTATTCTAATCAATTAGGTCAGCGTCAAGGAGCTGGCGTGGTTTATTTGAACGTTTTCCATCCAGACATTATTGCTTTCCTTTCAGCAAAAAAAGAAAATGCAGATGAAAAGATTCGCGTAAAAACTCTTTCTCTTGGCGTGATCGTACCTGATAAATTTTATGAATTGACACGTAAAAACGAAGATATGTATTTATTTAGTCCATATAGTGTCGAAAAAGAATATGGTGTCCCATTCTCTTATGTAAATATTACAGCTGAGTATGATCATCTAGTTGCAAATCCAAACATTCGCAAACAAAAAATCAAAGCGCGTGATCTTGAAAATGAAATCTCAAAATTACAACAAGAATCTGGCTATCCTTACGTAATCAATATTGATACAGCGAACCGCGAGAATCCAATCGATGGCAAGATCATCATGAGTAATTTATGTTCAGAGATTTTACAAGTTCAAACGCCTTCTGTGATTAACGGCAAACAGGAATATGAAGTATTAGGAACGGATATCTCATGTAACTTAGGCTCGACAAATATCGTGAATTTGATGCAAAGCCCTAACTTTGGTCAATCTGTGCGTACGATGACTCGTGCATTGACATTTATTACAGATGCATCTGATATCGATGTCGTACCACCGATCCAAAACGGAAATAAGCTGAATCATACGATTGGATTAGGTGCCATGGGCTTACACACTTATCTTGCAAAAGAACAAATGGAATATGGCTCAGAGGATTCATTAGACTTTACAAATATTTACTTCATGCTGTTGAATTATTGGACACTTGTTGAAAGCAACAATATCGCTCGTGAAAGAAAACAAGTTTTCCATAATTTTGAAAAATCAGCTTATGCTGACGGCACTTATTTCGAAAAATACGTAACTGGAGAATTCCAGCCAAAATCAGAAAAAGTCAAAGCATTGTTTGAAGGCATTTTTATCCCAACTGCTGAAGATTGGAATGCTTTGAAACAAGCAGTAATGAAAGATGGACTGTATCATCAAAATCGCTTGGCAGTAGCACCAAATGGCTCAATTTCATATATCAACGATACGAGTGCAAGTATTCATCCTATCACTCGCATGATCGAAGAACGCCAAGAGAAGAAAATCGGTAAAATTTATTACCCAGCGCCTTATCTATCCAATGAGACGATTCCGTATTACACTTCTGCTTATGATATGGACATGCGTAAAGTAATCGATGTTTATGCAACGGCACAACAACACGTCGATCAAGGCATGAGTTTGACTTTATTCATGCGTTCTGAAATCCCAGAAGGCATTTATGAATGGAAGACAACAACGAAGCAAACGACACGTGATTTGAATATTTTAAGACATTACGCTTTCCACAAAGGAATCAAATCCATTTATTACGTACGTACCTTTACTGATGATGCAGAAGAAATCGGAAGCAATCAATGTGAAAGCTGCGTGATCTAATATCATAGATAGATTCGCTTATTCATATTTTAATTAAAGGAGCATTCTCATGTCAGAAACATATTATGAAGCAATAAACTGGAATGAAATTGAAGATATCATTGATAAATCCACTTGGGAGAAGCTGACAGAGCAATTTTGGCTAGATACACGTATCCCACTTTCAAATGACCTAGATGATTGGCGTACATTGTCTCAATTGGAAAAAGATACAGTAGGACATGTATTTGGCGGTTTGACACTGCTAGATACTGTCCAATCTGAAAGTGGCATGGATCAGTTGCGTAAAGATGTCCGCACTCCCCATGAAGAAGCCGTTTTGAACAATATTCAATTCATGGAATCCGTTCATGCCAAAAGTTATTCTTCTATTTTTAGTACACTGAATACGAAAAAAGAAATCGAAGAAATTTTTGACTGGACAAATACGAATCCTTATCTGCAAAAAAAAGCTGAGCGTATCAATGAAATCTACAAACACGGTACACCGCTAGAAAAGAAAATTGCCAGCGTCTTTTTAGAAACATTCTTGTTCTATTCAGGTTTTTATACTCCTCTTTATTATTTAGGAAACAACAAATTGGCTAACGTAGCAGAGATCATCAAACTAATCATCCGAGATGAATCTGTACATGGAACCTACATCGGTTACAAATTCCAATTAGGATTCAACGAGTTACCTGAAGCAGAACAAGAAACGTTAAAAGACTGGATGTACAATCTTCTTTATGAGCTTTACGAAAACGAAGAACGTTATACAGAAGAATTATACGATCCAATCGGCTGGACAGAAGAAGTCAAGACATTCCTACGCTATAATGCCAACAAAGCATTGATGAACCTAGGGATGGATCCACTCTTTCCAGATACTGCCAATGATGTCAACCCAATCGTAATGAACGGGATTTCAACAGGCACAAGCAACCATGACTTCTTCTCACAAGTCGGAAACGGCTATTTGTTAGGTCATGTAGAAGCGATGAAAGACGACGATTATTTGATTGGATTGGAATAAGGATTTATTTTAATTCAAAAATTTTTCGAAAAATAAAAAGAGTTTAGCGTACAGATATTTTAAATGTACACTGAACTCTTTTTTATGCTTATTCACTTGTTTCTTCCAGCACTTTTGGACTGTCTAACTTTTCCGAAACATGTTCCATTCTTCTCAATAAATAGATTTTCCGGATATTTAATATTATCGTCTTAATCACTGCATAGACAGGTATGCAAATCAGCATGCCTAATATTCCTGCGACACTTCCTGCTCCAATCAATACCAAGATGATCGTCAAAGGATGGATATTCATTGATTTCCCAAATAACAACGGCTTGATCAAATTTCCATCTAATTGTTGGATCACTAAAATCGACAACGCCATATACAAAGCTTGAAATGGAGAGATAAACAAACCGACAATGATTGCTGGTACCGCTCCAATAAAAGGGCCGACATACGGGATAATATTCGTGATTCCGCAAATGACCGCAAGCAACAAGCTATAAGGCTGATCGAATATTCTCATTGCCAAAAAGCTCATTACACCAATAATCAAAGCATCTAAGATCGTACTGCTGATATAGGCAGATAATGTTTCGTTTAATTCTTTTACCGTTTGGCGTAACTCTTTACGAATCGCTTTCGGAAAGAAGTGAGACAACGCATCAATAAATTTGTGCCCATCCTTGAACATAAATAGCAAAATAAATGGAACGGTAAATAACAAAATAAAAAATTGCATCATAAATGAAATGATTTTTGAGACACTTGCAGATAAACTGACTAATATGATATTGAACAAATTACTAAGAGATAAATTTGCTGATGCTAATTGTTCTTCCAAATTGAAATTTTTAAACTCTTCCCGCTGCGCCAATTCATTTAACCATTTGCTTGTTTCATCTGCATACATTGGCAAGCTCTGGGTCAATTGAATTGTCTGTTCCATTAACTGAGGCACTACATTCATGACAGTTAAAACAACTAAAATGATTACGACCAAAAACGTCAATAAAAAACCGAACACTCTCGGGATCCGATGCTTTTCGAGAAAAACAACGATTGGATCGAACATATAATAGATAAAACCAGCAACAAGCAATGGTAAAAAAACTGCCGAAAGCATTTTCAATATTGGACTAAAAATATTCGGCATTTGTAAAATAAAGTACACGCCGATGATCGTGAGTACTAGCTCCACTGTCCAGAAAAATAATTTTGATTGTTTAAAACGTGATTGCATACATCTCCTCCAAGGTCCTTTGATACTTCTATTCTATCATTTAACAAAGAGTTACGCGCTGAGATTTTCATTTGCTTAAAAAAAACAAAAAAAATAAACATATTTTAATGAGTAGACGAGTACTTAAACAAAAACACGGTTTGGAGTAGTGACAAAAATTATACTGCAGTCCCTTTTTCCAAATAAACGGTGTTCAAAAGCTTGCATCTTCGTAATAAGCCCAGCCAAACGAAAAATATAAGGAACTATTTTTATTTGGCTGGGCTTATTACTTGATGTAGGACATCTATTTTACAACCTCAGATCATTTATTGCGCAATACTGACTAAATGCAACTTTGTGATATTTTTGTGTACGGACAACTCCTCGATCACATCGGCATAAGTGAGCCCTTTTGGAAGATCAATCGTATAGATATTTTTGTACACTCGGTAGTCATCAACGAATTTTACGTCAAAATTCACATCTTCGATTACGATATTTTTCTCTTCAAAATAATCGGTAAGAAAATCTTTGGTTTCTTTTCTATGGATAAATTGGATTTCTAACTTTTTAGTCGTAGGTACATGGATCACGCGTTTCACTACTGTGAGTGCAATAGCAATCCCGATAAAACTGATGATCGCAATGGAATAGTAACCCATGCCGATGGCGATCCCTAATCCAGCAATTGCCCATAAAGAAGCGGCAGTCGTAAGTCCCGTCACCGATTGTTTCGTGACGATGATCGTTCCCGCGCCTAAGAAACCGACACCACTCACCACTTGAGCAATCAGCCTTGCTTCATCTGAACGAATCGTTCCAGCAAGCTGTGGATACTCTAAAGCATCTCTTAATGCACCACTAGCGATCTCAACTTGGATCAATGCAATGATACATGCTCCCATACAAACTAAAATATGCGTACGCATACCTGCTGGACGATTTTTATATTGTCGTTCAAAACCGATTGCTCCGCCAAATAGCATAGCGATCCCTAAACGTAAAATAATCTCTGGAATTGTCAATACCATATCATTCATCTAAACACCCTCCAGTCCAATATATCATGTCTGAAAGGAGCAGACAAAAAAAGTGCAATTTTTACCTCTTACGAAAAAAGGACTGTGACAAAATTTTTGTCATAGTCCTTTTTATGAATAAACGGTGTTCAATCAGCTGACCCTCGGTATTACTCAACAAACGGCAAAATATGGGGAGCTATTTTTCCTTTGTCTTCTCTAATACTCAGGTCAAAACGCTGATTTCACAACCTCTTTAGCCTACTATTGAAAATTACAACTTACTTGCTGCTTCTTCATCGATGATCACAACAACATTGTCGTGATTTTGCAATACACTTGCTGGCAAATGATTCGTTACAGGTCCTTCAATCATCCCTTTGATTGCATCAGCTTTGCTTTCGCCAAATGCCATCAAGACGATTTCTTTACTTTTCATAATTGAACCGATTCCCATTGAAACAGCTTTTGTTGGTACATCTTCTGCTTTATCGAAGAATCGTTTGTTTGCATTGATTGTTGATTCTGTTAAGTCAACTACTGAAGTCGTTCCGTCAAATGAAGCACCAGGTTCATTGAAACCGATATGTCCATTTTGCCCGATTCCTAAGATTTGGATATCGATTGGATGTGCATCGATGATTTGATCATACTTTTTGCATGCTGCTTCCAGATCTTCTGCTTTTCCATCTGGTACAAACGTTTCTTTGAATGGTTTTTTATCAAATAATTGGACATCCATGAAATGACGGTAGCTTTGTTCATCTGAACCGCCTAGTCCAACGTACTCATCTAAGTTTACAGAAGTCATTTCACTGAAATCCAAATCGCTTGAAGTCATTTCTTTATATAAAGTAACTGGTGTGCTTCCTGTTGCCAATCCTAATACTTTTGCACCTTTGTTCATACCTTCTTTGATGATTTCAAATGCTTTTTTTCCGCCTTCTTCAGCGTTTTTTACACGAATGATTTCCATAGTGATTGCTCCTTTATATTTTGGTATAGCCCAATTATAGCATTCTTTTTTTCTTTTTACAATAATTAGTATAGACCAAATTGCATTTTTTTCATTTTCTTGACAATAAATAGGAATCCGTGTTAGGTTTCATAAGATGGTTCAATCAAACAATCCATGTTGCATGAAAACCAAGCAAGTGATTCACTGTGGACGCTTTATGTCTGCAGTTTTTTTATGAAAAAGGAGTTATTATGAGTATACTGACATTAAACAACATTACCCAGCAATTTGGCGACAAAATCCTCTATGAAGGTGTCGATCTGCAATTAAATGCTGGCGAACATCTTGGGCTGATTGGACAAAACGGAGCCGGTAAAAGTACATTGATTAAAATCATCACTGGTGAGATCTTACCAGATGACGGACAGATCCATTGGCAAAAAAATATTCACAAAGGTTACCTCGATCAATATGTGGAAGTCGATGAAACATTAACAATCGAAGAATTTCTAAAAACTGCGTACGCAAAAGAATACGAAAAGGAAGAAAAAATTGCTTTTCTTTACCAAACATATAGCGAGACCTTCGATGATTCCTTGCTGGAAAAAGCTGGGAAACTCCAAACGGAATTAGACCAAGGAGTGTTTTATCAAATCGACACCTTAGTTGCTGAGATGAGCAGCGGGTTGGGGATCGATGTCTTAGGTTTAGATTCACTGTTGAAAAATCTAAGTGGTGGACAACGTTCAAAGGTGATTTTAGCAAAACTACTTTTAGAAAACCCAGATGTTCTGATCTTAGATGAACCAACCAATCACTTAGATGATCAGCATATCCAATGGCTGACGCAGTTTCTTCAGGATTTTGACGGTGCGTATATCGTGATTTCCCATGACCAAGAATTTCTTGATCAGATCACCACCCATATCGCAGACATCGAGTTTGGAAAGATTACTAAGTATACTGGCCATCTAAAACAAGCATTGAAACAAAAGGAACAAAATCGCGAAAGCTATTTGCGCCAATATCATGCTCAACAAAAACAAATCGAAAAGACCGAAGCTTATATTCGAAAATACAAAGCCGGTTCCCGATCAACGATGGCAAAAAGCCGACAAAAACAATTAGATAAAATCGAACGGCTGACGCCTCCAGCTTCAGCAAGTAAAGCTGTCTTTGATTTTCCATTCTCGCCTATTGTCACGACATTAGCAGTGGAAACAACTGATTTAGTCATCGGATATGATCGACCGCTACTTGCACCCATCAATTTGACCATCCGCTTTGGTGAAAATATTGCCATTCGAGGCTTCAACGGGATTGGAAAATCTACTTTATTAAAAACACTGATCGGTGAGATTGAAAAAATAAGTGGCGATTTCCACTTCCCAGATAACACAAAAATCAATTACTTTTCACAAGATCTGTACTGGGAAAATCCATTAGAAACACCACTACAATATTTAAGCAGTCAATTTCCAAAAGCGACTATCAAAGAATTACGTCGCCAACTAGCTAAAGCAGGGTTAGTTAATCAATTAGCAAGTGAACCTCTCACTACATTAAGTGGTGGGGAACAAACTAAGGTGAAACTTGCACAGTTGACAATGAACCAAGGTAATTTACTGATTCTCGATGAACCGACGAACCATATCGATCAAGAAACGAAAGAAAGCTTACAAGACGGGATACAGAAATTTCCAGGAACAGTAATCATCGTCTCTCATGAACAAGAATTTTATCAAGATCTTGTGCAACGAGTCATTGAGATTGAACCAAAATAAACGTTTGATTGAATAGTTGAAAAAAAGGAGCTGTGACAAAAGTTTTGTCACAACTCCTTCTTCTGAATAAATGGTGGCCAATTAGCTGACCTTCGGTATTAGCTCAAAAAACGGCAAAATATGAGGAGCTATTTTTATTTGGCTATTCTTATTACTTGATGCAGAACAGCTTTTCACAACCTCTTTTCGTCTATTTTTTATTTTCGAGATTTCTCTTTCCTTTAAAAACAACTGTTTGAAAGAAGAACGCACATCCTTGAAAAACAAGCCCGCTAACCGTTACACCTAACCAGCCATACTGCTGCCACATTGTCGTCCCTAGCAATGAACCAGCCGCACCTCCAATAAAGTACATAAACATAAATACAGTATTATTTCGGTTGCTTGCTGCTTCACCTAGCCCTTGTACTCGTGTTTGATTGGCGACTTGACCAAATTGATTCCCGACGTCTAATAAAATAATAGCTAAAAGCAAAATGGCCAAATGGCTTCCGCCAACCAATAAAGCAATAAAGCTTATTGTTTGCATAACAAGTCCCATATACACGATTTTTCTTTCAGAATAAGAATCTGCCAGTCGTCCCACGATAGGTGCAGCAACTGCTCCAGACAAACCAAAAATCGCTAATATCCCTGCTTCGAATGTTCCCCAATTGTAGGCGGGACTGCTGATATAAAAAATCAACGTAGACCAAAAGATCGAAAATGTTCCAAACATGAAAAATCCACTGACTGCCGCTTCTCTTAATAGACGTTGAGAAGCAACTAAATGCGGCAAACTTTTAAGTGAATCAAGGTATGAAACAGCTGTACTACTTTGCTGGACAGAACGCGGCATTTTCCAGTAAAGCAGAAGTGTAAGAATTCCGACTGCACATAAAGCAAATAAATAGATCATCCGCCAAGAAAAAAGACTGGCAACAATACCAGATACCGTCCGAGAAAGCAAAATCCCCACGAGTAAACCGCTAAGCAATGTACCCATGACCTTCCCTCTTGCTTTTGGTCCCGCTAGTACCGCACCGTAAGGAATGATGATTTGCGGCACGATCGAAAGTAATCCTATTAAAAAAGAAGCGCATGCAAATAACGTAAACGAAGGCGCAAAAAAAGCGGCCAACAGAGAGACGGCAGATAACGCTGCCATTCGAATGATCAATTTTGGACGATCCACCACGTCCCCTAAAGGAACTAAAAACAGTAACCCTAACGCATAGCCTAATTGGGTCAACATCGTCAATATCCCGACTGCACTTGTGCTAACAGATAAACTAGCTGCTACTTTTGTTCCAATCGGCTGGATGTAATACATATTGGCAACAACAACGCCACAAGTGATTGATAATAGTAAAATAAGCGAAGTTGTTAAAGGTTTTTTTTCATTACTCTTCATTGATTTCCCCCATTTCCTATCTTAGTTTACAACTTATGGAAAAGATTGGAAATAGAAAAATACAACTATTCGCCACACTTATTATTTGTGCTTTTGTTTTCCTTGTTTTTTCTTGCGATCTTTATAAATGAAGACAACTAACCCTACTAGCACAGTAACACTTGCAACCAACGTGACTGCAGTTTTGTTATATCCGTGAAACAGAGCTTCTCCACCACACGCATACAACACAGACGAAGGGATGACTCCAATCACGATCGACAATATGATTTGCTGTAGAGGCAATTTCATCGCATCTGCAGCAAAATTGACCATAGAAGATGGAATAACCGGTATCATATAGCCTAACATTACACCTATTTTTGGATGTTTCATTTGTCGGATTGCTTGCACCCAATGATTCGTTTCGGTTTTCTTATCTAAAAATTTTAAGCGATGCATAAGGAAAATTGCAGTGATGTTACCAAGAGCATTACCCAAAATGTTGATGATCGCACCTGTCAGTGGTCCAAAGCTCAAACCAGCAATGACTCCAACTACTGAAGTAGGAATACCTGGAACAGCACACATCACCGCTGTCAATACGATCAAGAGTATCGATGCAAAAGTCCCATGCGAACGAATATGTGCGAGTAGCTCTGCCTTACTCGCTCTCGGATTTAAAAATAATTGGATGTCTGTCTGATATTCTAAATACAACCGATAGCCCACTACCAGTATCAGAATGATTCCCAACGAGATCAATATCAATCGGATTATTTTCTTTTTCATATTTCCTCCTGAAAAAAATCTATATTCATTAAATAATAGTTTAACATAAAAACAAAAAAGCACCGAAATCCAACATAGGATCTCAGTGCTTTTAAATAGTAAAAATTATTTAACAGTTACAGATGCGCCAACTTCTTCAAGTTTAGCTTTCAATTCTTCAGCTTCTTCTTTAGATACGCCTTCTTTAACTGGTGCAGGAGCGCCATCAACTACAGCTTTAGCTTCTTTCAAGCCTAAACCAGTTGCTTCACGAACTGCTTTGATAACTTTAACTTTTTGGTCTCCAGCTGCAGTTAATTCTACAGTGAATTCTGTTTGTTCTTCAGCAGCAGCAGCGCCACCAGCAGCAGCTACAGCTACAGGAGCAGCAGCAGATACGCCAAATTCTTCTTCAATAGCTTTAACTAGGTCGTTAAGTTCTAGGATAGTTGCTTCTTTTAACTCAGCAACGATGTTTTCAATGTTCAATGCCATTATAATTTCCTCCGTTTAATTGTTCTTTTTTATTTAATGCTTTATGCGGCAATTAAGCTGCATCTCCATCTTCTTTGTCTGCCACTGCTTTGACAGCGTAAGCCACGTTGCGGACTGGCGCTTGTAGTACAGATAGCAACATAGATAGAAGTCCTTCGCGATTTGGCAATTTTGCCAATGCTGTGATTTCTTCCAATGAAGAGACTTTACCTTCGATGATACCGCCTTTGATTTCTAATGCTTTTGCTTCTTTAGCAAATTCGTCCATGATTTTCGCTGGTGCGACTACATCTTCGTTACTGAATGCAACAGCTGTAGGTCCAGTGAATACTTCGTCCATGCCTTCAAGGCCAGCTTTTTTAGCTGCACGTGAAAGAATAGAATTTTTGATAACTTTCATTTCTACGTTAGCATCACGAAGTTGTTTACGTAAACGTGTTACTTCATCAACTGTTAATCCGCGGTAGTCAACGACTACTACTGATGCAGCTGCTGTAAATTTTTCGCTTACTTCATCAACGATTGCTGCTTTTTTTGCGATAATTGCTTCACTCATTTTTGAGTTTCACCTCCTGAATTTTGATGGAAGAGTTTTTTGCACTGAAAAGGCAAGTCACTTTTATAGTTACTTTGCTCAACCAGTATTATTCATCACCTATTCACTTCGTTCATAGTGATTCTACTCGCTTTGCTCGAAAGGAAACTCCTTTCGCTTTGCTCAACCAGTATTGTTCATCATCTCTTCACTTCGTTCATAGTGATTCACAATAAAAAACTCTATGCCACCGCAGACATAGAGGGACTATTGAATATATTCAATAAACGTCCTCGGTAGGAAATTAAGGCTTGATGCCACCTACTGTCTTCGGTACAAGTTAATTATTAACCTCAACTAGCTTAGCATGCTAAACTAGTTGAGTCAAGAATTATTTTTCAGTTGGATCAATCAACATTCTAATATTTAATTAGAAAGAAGCTTGGTCAACATGGATACCAGGTCCAAATGTTGTTGTGATCGTTACATTTTTCATGTATTGACCTTTAGCTGCTGATGGTTTAGCTTTTAGCAATACATCATGGATTGCTGCAAAGTTTTCAACTAATTTTTCATCGTCAAATGAAACTTTTCCGATTGGTACATGGATATTTCCAGCTTTGTCCACACGGTAAGTTACTTTACCAGCTTTCACTTCGTTTACTGCTTTTGTTACGTCCATTGTAACTGTACCAGTTTTAGGGTTTGGCATTAAGCCTTTTGGTCCTAATACTCGTCCTAGACGACCTACAGTAGCCATCATATCAGGTGTTGCAACAACTACATCAAAGTCAAACCATCCGTTTTGGATTTTTTGAACCATGTCGTCGTCACCTACGAAATCTGCACCAGCTGCTTCAGCTTCTTTTGCTTTGTCTCCTTTAGCAAAAACTAAAACAGTTTGTGTTTTACCAGTTCCGTTTGGTAATACAACAGCACCACGGATTTGTTGGTCTGCTTTTTTAGGGTCTACGTTCAAACGGTATGCAACTTCAACTGTTGCATCAAATTTTGCAATGTTTGTTTCTTTTGCTAAAGCTACTGCTTCGGCAACAGGATAAACTTTACTTGAATCAACTTTTTTTAATGCATCTTGCATTTTTTTGCTCTTTTTAGCCATTTTGGTTCCTCCTTGATTGTGGTTATAACGGTTGTACCTCCCACGTGTTCTATATCTTTCAATATAGAGCCAACTGAGAAGCTGCTGTCTTAGGGTGTATAGATTATTCTACAGTGATCCCCATGCTTCGTGCAGTTCCTTCAACCATGCGCATTGCTGCTTCAACGTTAGCTGCGTTTAGGTCTTCCATTTTTAATTCAGCGATTTCTCTTACTTGATCGCTAGAAACTTTCGCAACTTTATTTTTGTTTGGTTCGCCTGAACCTTTTTCGATTTTAGCTGCTTTTTTCAATAGAACAGCAGCTGGCGGTGTTTTTGTAACGAATGTGAATGAACGGTCTTCGTATACAGAAATAACAACCGGAATGATCAAACCTGCTTGATCAGCTGTACGAGCGTTGAATTCTTTTGTGAATCCCATGATATTGATACCCGCTTGACCTAGTGCAGGACCTACTGGTGGAGCTGGAGTTGCTTTACCTGCAGGAATTTGCAATTTAACGATTTTTTCTACTTTCTTTGCCACGAGACATACCTCCTTAAGTCCGTGATGTGGTTAATTGGAGATGCATATTTCTCCTCCCACGTTTTATCTGATCTGAAAAAATCCAGACAAATAATGTGCAAAACAATGCACACTGGTACAGTATAGCAAATTTATTTGTTTTTTCAAGATTTTTTTCTGCTATTTTTACATTTTGCTTGAATAAACGCTAAATTTATTCTAAAAAAACAACAATTTTTCGTTCTCATTTCTTCTTTTATGTTACACTTGCGCTAGCATGGTTCAACAGATGAAAGCAAACAATAACACGGTTTTTTAGACCCTTGTACAAAGATTCCTACATAACAAAATGAGGTGGAGAAAATGAAAGATTTAAGGTATAGAAGTGTCTTTGATATTATTGGACCTGTGATGATTGGTCCAAGTAGCTCTCACACTGCCGGAGCTGCTAGAATCGGGAAAATCATACGTAGTATATTTGGCGAACAGCCTGATTCTGTAGATATTTATCTATATGAATCATTTGCAAAAACCTATCGGGGGCACGGAACAGATATTGCATTAGTTGGCGGCCTGTTAGGGATGGAACCCGATGATGAACGTTTAGCTGATTCTTTGAAATTGGCATATGAAGCCGGTATGGAAGTCTTGTTTGTTCCTAAGAGTGAAAAAGCCGAACATCCAAACTCTGTAAAGATGCTTCTAAAAAAAGGAACACGAAAGCTTTCAGTCACTGGCATTTCGATCGGCGGTGGCAATATCCAGATTTCTGAATTGAATGGATTCAAAATTTCTTTAAGCATGGGTACTCCTACCTTGATCGTTGTCCACCAAGATGTTCCAGGTATGATTGCTAAAGTGACTAGTATACTTTCTGAGACCAATACGAATATCGGCACTATGACAGTGACACGGGAATCAAAAGGTGAAAATGCCATTATGATAATTGAAGTAGATGATCCTCAAGTAGAAGAAACGGTAAAAAGACTCAAACAGCTGCCAAATATCGACAGCGTAAATTATTTCGATTAAGGAGCTAAAAAAATGTTTTTATCGATTGAAGAATTAGTAGATCAAGCAAAAGCTTATCCAAGTGTAGCAGAATTGATGATTGCAGTTGAAATGGAAATGAGTGGCCGTTCCCGTAGTCACATCATCGAGATCATGGAAAAAAACCTCTCAGTAATGGAACAATCAATCAACGAGGGAAAAGAAGGTGTTACCTCCGTCACAGGAATTACCGGTGGTGATGCAAAAAAATTAGATGATTATTTAAATGAGGCAGACTTTTTAAGTGGAGAAACAATCTTAAAAGCTGTACGCAATGCTGTAGCTGTTAATGAAGTCAATGCAAAAATGGGGTTGATTTGTGCTACACCGACTGCCGGAAGCGCGGGTGTTGTTCCTGGTGTGCTGATGGCTGTCCGAGATCGGCTTGATTTGACACATGAACAGCAATTGGAATTCTTATTTACCGCTGGCGCTTTCGGGTTAGTCATCGCAAACAACGCTTCTATCAGTGGTGCAGAAGGGGGATGTCAAGCAGAAGTTGGTTCTGCAAGTGCAATGGCAGCAGCAGCTTTGGTTTGTGCAAAAAATGGGACTCCTCATCAAGCAGCACAAGCAGTAGCCATTACATTGAAAAATATGATGGGACTGATTTGCGATCCCGTTGCAGGCTTAGTTGAAGTCCCGTGTGTCAAACGTAATGCTTTAGGCTCTTCTCAAGCTTTTATCTCTGCTGATATGGCATTAGCGGGTATCGAAAGTGTCATTCCGCCGGATGAAGTCGTTGCTGCAATGTACCAAGTCGGACGTCAAATGCCGTCGATTTTCAAAGAAACAGCAGAAGGTGGCTTAGCTGTTACGCCAACTGCTAAACGACTTGCGGAAGAGATTTTAAATAAGAGGGCGTGATAAAGCTCCTTAATTTCGAGTATTAAGAGATTAGTTATCTTCATAACAAAAAACGAAGAGAGGACTAATTGCCCTTCTCTTCGTTTTTTATTAATCCATCAATTTCGTATTTTTTACTTCATCGATCGTTTTTGTTCCTGCAAGTTGCATCGTGATCGACAATTCTTTGTTCAGGTGTTCAAAAACAGATGTTACTCCTTCTGCCCCACCTAGATTCAACCCATAAATCACTGGTCGGCCAATCGCAACTAAGTCAGCACCACTTGCCAGAGCTTTGAAGACATGCTCTCCTCGACGGACACCAGAGTCGAAAATCACTGGTACACGTTTGTTGACTACTTCGGCAATTTTTGGCAATACTTCAAAGGACGCAGGACCTCCATCTAGTTGACGTCCACCATGATTGGATACCCAGATACCATCTGCCCCTGCAGAGATAGCGATTACTGCATCTTCTGGCGATTGTATTCCTTTTACGATAACTGGAAGATGGGTGATTTCTTTGATTGTTTTGATGTCATCTGGTGTCAAGCCTTGTTTTGCAGCTGCATAAATTTCTGCGATTCCTTTTCCTTCGCCATTACCACTTGCACTTTGTTCGCTATACGCAGCTAAGTTAGGCATTGGTAATGGAAATTGGAATTGATTGATGACGTCTTCTTCACGGTAACCACCGAGCGTTGAATCTGCCGTTAAAATGATAGCTTTAGCCCCTGCTTCTACTGCTTTGTTCAAAATGAACTCATTGAATCTGTCGTCTTTACTCATATATAATTGGAAAAACTGCGGTGCGCCTGGCGCTGCATCGGCTGCGTCTTTGATTGTCGTATTTGCATAAGTGCTGATGGAAAAGATTGATCCAGCAGCAGCTACTCCTTTAGCTGTATCAGCTTCCCCTTTTTCATGTGCCAATCCTTGGGCCGCTGATGGCGCTTGGATAATCGGTGTATCTAATTCAATTCCGAAAACAGATGTATGCAAATCGGCTGAGTCGATTCCGCGTAATATCCGTGGCATGATTTTCTTTGTATTAAAAGAAGTCGTATTTTCTTTCATCGTCCACTCATCTTCAGAACCACCGCGAATATAGCCAAAAGCTCCTGCTTCCATGCGCTCTTTTACACGACCTTCTAGTTAGGCAATGTTTACAATATCGATTGGATGTTCTTCATTACTTGTATGATAAGTCATAGTAGATCCTTCTTTCATCTTCTTGATTACATATAAATCATACTAAACTTACAAAAAGTAAGCAAACATTTACTCTCAGATACTTTTATCGCTATTCTTTCCAAATAAATCGACTTACAAGCTGATCTACTTCTTGGTTTTCATGAAGCATACTATGAGAGGCATTTTCACCTGTCACTACTTTTTCCTCTATTTCATTTCCGCGTTGCTTCAACAACGCATAGACCGCTAATGCACTGTTTAACGGTACTGTTCCATCACTCAAGTCTGTTTCATCTAGTTGACCAGCAATCAAGAAAAATCGAGTGGTTATAGGAATATTACCGATCATTTGCTGGTAATCTTGATAGCGGTTAGAAACGACAGCAGGCCCCTTTGCTAACTCATCTGTCAGAGACTGCGCACTATCATCGACAAAATCATTAAAAGGCGCGCCAATTGCTGTTAATGTCTGAACTTGTGGCAATGACGTATCCTGTCCATACGTTCCTAAATAGCGTAGTGCACTAACTCCTCCCATGGAATGCCCCACTATGTTGACTTTATCTATGCCGTAGTTTTCTTTCAGATACAAAAGACAAGTTTTGATCCATTCTGCTTGATTCCACTCGTTATTTTTATTATCTTCAAACAATACTTGGACCATCGGATTGTCTGCTTTTCCAGACAAATCTCCTGTTGCTTGTATTTGTCCATCTGTTCCTACTGTTAAAACCAATTCTTTTACTGCTTGCTGATTTTTTTCCAAACGCCGCAACATCCCTTTAAAGGAATTTTCTGTCCCGCTGTAGCCGTGGAAAAAAAGTGTTGGAATAGTGGTTTTTTCTATCACTTTACTGGATTCTGCCGTTTTTTCTTTATCAGAAACTTCAGTAGTATTTATCTTCGTCGTCTGGCAACCACTTAACGCAAACAAACTGATAAGGACTAAAGCTGCTGCAGTTGCACGTTTGCATAAATTTTTGATTGGTTCTGTCATACACCTCTTCCTTTCCATATAGAAAAAAGAAAGACTTGAAAGGCCAATCATATGATCGACATTTCAAGTCTCTTTATTAATCGATTTTATCTACTTGATCGAAATCAAGTTCTGTACTGGTTTCACGTCCAAACATATCGATGTTGACTTTCAATTTTTCTTTTTCTCCGTCAACTTCTGTTACTTGTCCTTCTAATCCAGCAAATGCGCCTTCGATGATTTTCACGACTTCGCCAACTTCTACTTCTAGATCATTTTGTCGCAGGCTCATACCGATAGAACGCAAGATATGATTGACTTCTTCTGGAAGTAATGGTGCTGGTTTGCTTCCGGCTCCGTGTGAACCAACGAATCCTGTCACACCAGGTGTGTTGCGGACAACATACCATGAAGCGTCTGTCATGATCATTTCAACAAGTACGTATCCTGGGAATGTTTTATGAACGATTTCTTTTTCTTTCCCATTTTTGACTTCAGTTTCTTTTTCTTCAGGAACAACGACACGGAAAATAAAGTCGGCCATTTTCATACTTTGCGCACGAGATTCGATATTTGCTTTTACTTTGTTTTCATATCCTGAATATGTATGCAAGACATACCAGTTTTTTTCAAAAGATTCCATTGAAGGCTCCTCATTTCATTGTAAAATAAAAAAACCTCAGTACACCCGAAGTTTTTCTTTCGCTTCATTATAGCACTAAAAGTACGTTGTGGCTAGCGAGTTATTTTAAAATCCAGCCAAATAAGCTTTGGATGGCTGTATCCATTACGTAAAACATCAATCCGAAAATAATAGAAGTTTCGATGACTACTAACGTATCTTTACGGAGTTGTTTTCTGCTTGGCCAAGTTACTTGTTTGATTTCATCTTTTACGCTTTTTAGAAATTTCATGAGACAACCTCCCTTGCTACTGTTTATTTCGTTTCTTTATGTAATGTATATTGATTACAATATTTACAAAACTTATTGATTTCCAAACGTTCGCCGCTTTTTCCTTCACTGACTGATTTTGTGTAGTTGCGAGACCCACAAACGGAACAAGCGAGTGCTGCTTTTTTCTTTGCCATTTACTTCTGCCCCCTTGCTGAGAATCAGACTTATACTTCATAACAGTATCACGTAACTTTTTACTTGTCAATTTGTGAAATAAACTATCTATTGTTTTGGATAAAATTATGATATGATTAATTTGAAATTAAGCTAAAATGAGACAATTGGAGGTATAGCGATGCTATTAAAAACACTTGTATATAAGAAAAAAGATCTGACAACCGTTACAGAGACTAGTACATTAGAAGAAGCATTAAAAATTTTAGAAACTTCCGGATACCGTTGTGTGCCGATCTTAGATTCTTCAGGTAATATTTTCCGTGGAAACATTTACAAAATGCATATCTATCGTCATAAAGCAAATGGCGGTGATATGACGCTTCCTGTCACTCATCTTTTGAAAAACGCTACAAAGTTCATTTACCTGGATACTTCTTTCTTCAAAGTATTCTTTACGATCAAAGAGCTTCCTTATATTGCTGTCCTTGACAGTGAAAATCATTTTTATGGTATTTTGACACATAGTACGTTGCTTAATATGCTCTCTCAATCTTGGAGCGTAGAACAAGGAAGCTATGTACTGACAATTGCTTCCACAGGAAAGCAAGGAGATTTGGCTGCTATTGCAAAAATCATTTCAAAACACAGCAGCATTGCCAGCTGTATTACTCTTGATATCGAAAAAGACGAATACATTCGACGTACATTGATCACGCTACCGGCTAACACTGAAGCGAAAGTATGTGAAACGATCGTCAACCACTTAGAGAAAAAGAATTATAAAGTGGTAGAAATTGAAAATTTGCAAAACCAAGAAGCATAATCAAAAAGCGAAAAAAGAAAACAGCTAATCTGCTTTCTTTTTTCGCTTTTTATAATTAGACACGCTTTTCAAAATCAAGCGCGCGATCTAAATAATACATCAATGGTGCTGAAACAGCCATGACGATAAACTCACTTAATGCAAGCGTGCCATAGGTTGTCCAAAATGCTTGGCCACCTGTTGGAACTAACATATAAGCAATCAGTCCCATGCTGATGGTAAAGAAGATCGTGTTCAATACTAAACGCATCTTTACATTTTTCACTTTGTTTTGCAATAAAGCTGTCAGGCCTAAAGAAAGCAATGTTTGGCCGCCACCAAAAACCACATCCATGATACCAAAACCAAAGAAGGCATTATAGACGATGACCCCGCCTAAAACTCCCCAAAGCAATTTACGGTTAAAGACAACTAAATGATTCAAACTTTCTGAAATACGAAACTGGATCGGCCCTGAGGATACAGGCGCAACTAAAATAGTTAACGCTAGATAAAGAGCCATGATGATGCCATTTACAACGATTACGGATAACCGTTGTCTGCTTTTCGTTTTTTGCATTTTCTCTCCTCTTTTCTCCTAGTTTTTTTAACGCGGGATGGTTGATGAACCGCGGTTATGTGAAACAAACAATAATTATAACAGACTTTTCATTTATTTCAATCCGTCTTATCTGCTTTTAAAAAAGCAAAAGCTTAAACAATGTAAACGTTTGCTAAAAATCGTGGGATATGGTATAAAGTAAGTGTAAGGGGTCATAAGAATTCCCAGTAAAGCAGACGAAGTAGGATCTGCAAGAACAGAATTGTTGTGAAACTTAAATAAATAAAAAAGGATGTGGGAATTTGAGCAACCTCTTACTAGAGAACGGTCTAGCAAGCAGCTGAAGATCTAAGTGGACATGCCGAACCTTGGAACTTCTCCTTACGTAAGTAATGGATCATGCGCTTGCTAGGCTTTTTTGTGTTTTTCGGTCTTCGGACCTTTTTCATTTTCCTAGACTTCTGCTATAATAACCAAGAATTAATTTTGTAACAGATTTTTTTGAAAAAACAAGTTTCTTTCATTCAAAAAATAGAAAAAGCTTGCTAATTATTGGTTAACCAGCAAACAGGAGTATTAAAATATCTTGTTTTATTGAATAGCAGGAGGAAATCATGAAATTCCATTATCATATATTGATCAATCCATCGGCAGGCAGCGGAAATGGCTATAAAGTAGCAGAAAGAATTTTACCGGTATTAAAAAATAAGCATATTGACTATACACTTCATTATAGTGAATACAAAGGACACGATGCTGAGATTGCTGAAACTTTGGCAAAAGAAACATTGATTCCTTGGATAGAAGAAGAACAGAAAACAATCGATACTTTCCCCCTTTTGATCATCGTAGGAGGTGACGGCACCTTACATCAGGTACTTGATACTTTCTATCAGATGGAAGTAGAATTCCCAGTTGCTTATATTCCAGCAGGTTCTGGAGATGATTTTGCTCGAGGGGCAGGCCTTCCAAAAAATCCCAAAAAAGGACTTCAGCTGATTTTAGCAGCTCAATCACCAGAAAAAGTCCACATAATGGCTTATGAAGAAAAAATAAGTGAAAAAAAAGGAATAGCTGTTAATAATTTCGGTATAGGATTAGATGCAGCTATCGTCCATGCGACAAATCATTCTTCCACAAAAAAGCGATTGAACAAATACAACTTAGGATCATTTTCGTATTTATTCTCTATTCTCCGTGCTTTATTCACTCAAAAAGGATTTCCAATTCTGGTAGATGCAGGAGGAAAACAATTAAGTTTTTCAAACGCATTTTTATGTACAGCAACGAAGCATCCTTTTTTTGGCGGAGGAATCGCGATTGTTCCAACTGCTGATGCGTCTAAACCAGTCATTGATTTTGTCGTGGTCGAACGAATCAATTTCTTTAAAATCTTGTGGCTCATTCTTTTACTTATACAGAAAAAACAATTGAAATCGAAATATTTCCATCACTACACAACAAACAGATTACGTATCGTTTCAACAACACCGCAACATGGTCAAGAAGATGGAGAAGAAATGGAAAAACGACCTTTTGATATCACAATAACCACAACTAAACAGTTGTTTTGGTGTTAATAAAAGAGGTTTTGTCAGAAGCTACATCTGGAACACCGTTTATTCGGAAAAAAGGACTGTGACACGACTTTTGTCACAGTCCTTTTTTTACTATGCAGTTAATTCTTTGCCCAATTGGGTTGCCATCGATAGTTTCTTTCTTTACCCAAAATAAATTGGATCATTGAAAACACCGCAGCAAAAGCAACTAAGACACAACCATTGAACCAAAAAGATTCTGCAAATGTTTGATTGTAACTGAGTGTTTCACTGATCAAGTTATTATTTTGAACAAACCAATATGTTGGTGTGAATGCCGCTATTTTGCTAACCATTTCTGGCAAGTATTCTGCTGGTACAAACACCCCACCGATAAAGCAACTGCCTGTGATAAAAATATCTTTGATCCCACCGCTGGTTTCTGAGTTTTTTACCAATGAAGTGATACAAGCCGAAAAGCTAATGATCGGCAATAAAAACAAGAAAGTATTTAAAATATGATACCATACCGTTATATCCCACGAGGTGTGGATCACTAACAGAACCATTAGAAGTAAGAAGCCACTGAACAACAGCAGCGAGTAACTAATCAAACTAAAGGTTACTTTGCGATTCAAGTTTCGTTTGGTAATGGGCGCACTCTGGTTTCGTTTACTGATCTCTTTGCGATTAAACGCTAGATTGATGACGCTGAAACCGCTAAAAATGGATAGAAACAACCCATAAGACAAGAAATTAAAGGTTGTGCCCGTCAACAGCTTTTTCATCCGCTGACTATATCCCGCACTTAGCTCAACTTCTCCAGTAACCGAGAGTGCCATTTGTGTCTGTTCCATAGCTGCATCGATTGTTTTATCTTCTTCTTGAAACAGAATCAGTGTTTGCAAAAAGGTGTTCACTTGCTGTGTAACAACTGTTTTAGAAAAGGCATCTGGGCGACTCTGTATCTTGATCGTCGGCATCTTTCCTACTTCGACTTGTTCGGTAAAGTCTGCAGGCAGATGTAAGATAATGTTTACACGATTAAAATAAAGAGCATCATCGATTTCTTTTTGTGAGGTTCCATCCAATGTAACGACTGTTTCCTTGTCATTCAAATATTTACGAAGGCCATCGACTACAGGCGACTCTTCTTCACTAATCAAGGCGATTTTCGCATCTTGCAGAGAGGTATTTTCAACATCAATATTTTGCGCAAAAAAGAATGTGGCAACAACAGTGATAATTACACCTATCAGTAAATTCGATTTATTTGCTTTAAGCAATGTCCAAATCGTTTTATAAAGCGTCATAACGCACCCCTCTTTCCATCCAAGCATTTCCTAACGCAAAAAGGAAAATAAATCCGATCAACCATAGAAGATTGGTATAAAAACTAGCCAAATCAGTGTAGAAATAAAGTTTATACAAACTTTCGCTGATCAAGTTGACGAGATTTAATTGACCAACAATCGGAATATGAAGATCAATCCAATACTTCACTTGTTCCGACCCCATCATACCAGCAAAAAAGCTCATCGCAATCGTCACTGAAATCAAGATGCTATCCTTTTGCACCAGATTCATTTTTGGTATCAAATTACCAACCAATGTACCTAACAAAATCGCACACAACGACCCCAGAGCGGTAACAATCATCAACCATTGCCAACGTTCACCAAAGTCTACTTGATAGATAAAACGAAAGACAGCTAACATAATATAAATCTCTGTCAAAACAATCGTAAAGCTTGCTGCCAAATTAGCGATTGAAACTAACGATTGCTTTCTAGGAATCAAGGACAAGCGAATACCATTTGACGATTGATTTGCTTGCTGATCCTGTACATTGCGGACCCCCCACATCGTCCCGTAGAGAATCGCCATTCCAATCAGAGTGAAGAAATAAAAACTTTTGAAACTCATATTACGACCTGCATGAACTTCTTGAAAAGATACTTCTTGTTCAAAAACAGTCATGATGGGCGCGAGATCAACGTTCTCCACTTCTGCCACTTTACTCGAAATTATACCAATACGCTGTAAAAATTGATCCATGACGTTTTTCATCAACGTCTGACTCATTCCTGCTTGACCCACATGGAGCGAAACAGATGAACCATCAATGAGATAAAAACCAGCCAAATCATCTGCATTTAGCTTTTCATTCGCTTCTACTTCCGATAGTTCCTGTACTTCAAATAATGGTTTATCATTGACTTCGACTTGTTCTAAGACTGTGGTAAAATTTTCCGAAAGCGCTGTTTGATCCGCTTTGATTACAATTCCAGTATTAATCGTTTCGAGATTGCCACCTTGATCAATCTCGCCAAAGGCCGCCATAAACATCAATCCTAAAAGAATTGGAAAGGCCAATGTCCAAAACAACATGGATTTATTTCGCAGCAGTATTTTTGTGCGATATTTATAAAAATGCCAAAACATTATTTCCCCTCCTCTAGTCTCTCAAATCCTTGCCAGTAATCTCTAAAAAGACATCATTCAAGGACGCTTCTTTGGTTGCTATTTTTCCGTAACTGATCTTTTCTTCTTGTAAGATTGTAAGAATCGGCAACAATACTGTATTTAGTTCAGTAGTTGTTACTTGGAGCTGACCTTTTTTATAAGCGATTCCATCAGAAGCTATTGTTCGCTGAATCGCTGACAACACGTTTTCTGGGAGTAATGGGATGTCGATCGTCAAACGATCCGCCGTCCGTACCATATCTTTTAGAGATTCTTTGGTTCCTTTAGCAATCACCTGTCCTTGATCCATGATCACGATCTGGTCGCAAAGAATTTCTACTTCTTCCATGTAATGTGTTGTATAGACAATGGTTGCTCCTTGTCGATTCAGCTCCTTGATACTTTCTAAAATTTTATTCCGACTTTGGGGGTCTACAGCTACTGTCGGCTCATCTAAAAAAATTAACCGCGGCTTGTGGGCAATCCCACATGCGATGTTCAACCGACGTTTCAAGCCACCACTAAGTTCTCCTGGACGAAACGAAACATATTTTTCTAATCCCACTAATTGAATCACCTCTTCAATCAAGGCTTTCCTTTTCTCTTTTTCGGAAACATATAAACCGCAAAAATAATCGATATTTTCTTGCACACTTAGTTCGTCAAAGACCGCAACGTCTTGAGGAACGACCCCAATCATTGCCTTGACAGCATAATTTTCAGGAGTCATTGTTGTCCCGAACAATTTAATGGTTCCTTTGTCATAATTTAACAAAGAAAGCATACAGTTGATGGCAGTCGATTTCCCACTGCCGTTTGGTCCTAACAGACCTAAGACTTCTCCTTCTTGTACTTGCAGATCAAAATGATTCAATGCTACAAAATCTCCATAGCGTTTGACTAATTTATCAATTTCGATAATCATCATGAAAAACTCCTTCCAAATTTCTTGTTGATCTGACTATAATAAAGTGCAAGAAAAGAAACTAGTGACGATTGGCTAAACCACACATGACATTTGTCACAATGAAGGAGTCTGCTATGCATAAATCTCGGCTACTCAACGAAACTAGCTTTCTACTGGTTATCTCATTGCTTTTGCTGGTAAGTCAAGGATTCGTTGCTATGCAAGTTATCTATTTATTGATCGCCGTTTTATTCACTGGTGTCAGTTATTTACTGCCTACAAAGCCAAATTGGATTTTCCAAGTTATTCTATTTCTTTTATGTGCCTTTTTACCTGATCTTGTCCTGTTTCTGCCAGCGACGATGCGAGTGATCGCCCCTGAAGAAAGCCACCTTGATTACTTGTTTTTGTTAGGTTTTTTGTTGATTTCGACGGTTGGTAATCATCCCCCCATCAAGGTCGCCTTTGTCGTAATTTTGCTGTTTTTTTCCTTTTACTTACGAAAAAAAGATCAACGAACGACCGATCTTGAGAAAAAGTACATTGTCTCCAAAGATACTCATTGGGAAAAACAACAAGAGTTATCGGAACAAAATAAAGCATTGGCCCTGTCACAAGAAACACAATTAGCCTTGCAAATTGTGGAAGAACGGAACCGAATTGCCCGAGACATCCATGACAATGTCGGTCATCTGCTGTCAAGTGCGATTTTACAAATTGGTGCGCTTGAAATGATCAATCAAGAACCAAAACTAAAAGAACCATTAGAAAATTTAAGTGCCACCGTTCACACTGGGATGGATCGGATTCGTCAAAGTGTCCATGACCTCCATGAGACATCGATCTCTTTTCAACACTCCTTAGAGTTTCTGATCGCTGATTTTCCTTCTTCTGTTACGATTGAAGGAAACTTGTTTGAAGGATTGAATGAAACGCAGCAAAACTGCTTCTTAATGGTCATCAAAGAAGCCTTAACCAACAGTATCAAACATAGTCATGCCAAAACCGTTGTTTTACATTTTCGAACGTTGCCGGCCTTTTATCGCTTGCAAATCACGAATGATGGCACCAGCCCACAAAAAAATTCTGCTCCCGGTATTGGTTTGAAAACGATGCGTCAACGTGTTCAAGAACAAAAGGGACAAGTCCATATTTTCCAAGAAAACCAGCAATTTCAGTTAACGATCATTTTACCAAGGGAGGGACACCAATGATAACAGTAGTCATTATTGATGATGATCCATTTGTGACGAAATCGTTACAAACCATTTTAGAAAGCACGAAAGAGATCCGTGTGTTAGGCATTGGTCATTGTGCCAAGGATGCGCTAGTCTTATACGAAACCCATCGTCCCGATGTTTTGCTGACGGACATCCGCATGCCTAAACAAACGGGCATCGATGCTGCCAAAGAAATTTTGGCTAAATTTCCCAAAGCCATCCTTTTGCTTTTGACGACATTCAAAGATGAAGAATACATCCGCGAAGCATTTTCCATCGGTGTCAAAGGGTATTTAATCAAACAGAACTTGCAAGCGATTATTCCTTCTGTCAAATCCGCTTATAATGGACAGGCCGTATTTGGTAATGAAATCATCGAGACTTTCACTCAAATGATGAAGAATAAACCGACGATTGATAGTCATGCTTATGCTTCTTTTAGTGAACGTGAGCTTGCAATCATCAAAGAAGTAGCTGCCGGGAAAAACAATAAAGAAATTGCAGATGCCTTGTACTTGAGTGACGGCACTGTTCGCAATTACATCAGCCAATTACTAGAAAAGCTAGATTTACGGGATCGCACGCAATTGGCTATCTATTTTTATCAGCATTTGCAATAAGTCTTATCTAACACAAAAAAACCTGAATGATGCTCCTTCGCATCATTCAGGTTTTTTTCACATCTTCTATTCAATTGTCCCGCAAACCATTTCCTCACGATTGAAAGAATCAAGGATTCGCAGGGCTGCCAGGATTCGTTGGATTGTTCGGCGTGTTAGGCGGAAAAATAGGCGCCTTGTCTAACGTTTTTTCTAGTTTTGATTCTTCACGATCGTCTCGTTCTACATCAGGACTTTCATTCAATTTGAATTCTTTTTCCATCTCATCTAACTTTTTAAAGTCATTGCCAGATTCTTTTGCTAATTTCGCTAATTTATCTTCGGTTTCTTTAGCCATAAAGTAACGCCCCCCTTTTGATTTCAGCTTAGCATATCACACTGAAAAAACAAAAGAAAACGCTAACCAACGATCATTTTTAGCTATTTCTCATCTTTAAAATCAAGCATTTTTTGCCGGTATAAAATCGTAGGGAGAACTGTTTTCCATACCAATCATCGGATCTACTAACTGGTTATCGATCACTTCTGCTGTAAGAACGAAATCTTTAGAAACAGCAGGTTCTACCTCTTCTTTCTTTTCTTCTCCAACAAATGAAGAAAACAGATCTGGTTCCACTGTTTCCATTACTTGGTTTTTCGTTTCATTCGTCCCACTGTCATCTTCTACAGGTAGCTTTTCTTTTACAACCCGTGGCTCTTTTGTATAGTTCCCATCTTCAAATGGATCATTTCCGACCAAAGAATCTTCATAAGCTGCTAGTTTGGTCCGGAGAGTGATATTCATTTTATCATTATCCATGATCCTTGATTTCAACGTAGTCATCCGGCTTGCTGATTCATTCGCTACACAAGTGACATAGGCTTGCTCTTCCCCTAACAAAATCAACAGTTCCTTACTGCGAGTCACTGCCGTGTAGAGCAAATTACGCTGAAGCATCCGCTGATATTGATGGACCATGGGCAAAATAACCATCTTGAATTCACTGCCTTGTGATTTATGGATTGAGCAACAATAAGAAAGAGTGATTTTATTCCATTCGTTTCTTTTATAAGTGACCTCATTTGCATCAAACTGGATAACTAATTCATCCACTTTATCTTCAGAATCTTTTGCCAAGATGATACCCGTGATTTCTCCCATATCTCCATTGAATACATTCAATTCGGGAGTATTGACTAATTGGAGGACTTTGTCTCCTATCCGATAAACGGTGTCGTTCCAATGTACTTCCTTTTTTCCAGGTTTCCCTGGATTGAATATCTCCTGCATCATTTTATTTAACGCATCGATCCCTGCAGGTCCCCGATACATTGGTGCTAATACTTGGATATCTTGTGCACGGAATCCCTTATTTTTCGCTTTTTCCACAATTTTAGAGATCAAGGGTTCAATTTGATAAGCATCACTTCGGAAATAGGAACGATCTTTTTGATTCTTTGTGAAATCTTTTGGCAGACGTCCTTCTTTGATCTCATGGGCAAGAGGAATAATACTAGAACCATCACCTTGCCGATAAATCTGATTGAGTTCCATTTTGGGAATTTGTTCGATTTCCAAAAGATCATGGAGTACTTGACCAGGACCGACAGAGGGAAGCTGATCTTTGTCTCCTACTAAGATAACTTGCATATTCGTCGGAATCGCTTTGAATAATGTGTTAGCCAGCCATGTATCGACCATAGACATCTCATCAACAATCAAAAGTCCGCCTTCTAATTCTTTCGTACTGACTGAAGGTGTTTTTTCCCGTCCATTCAGCCCCAGAAGACGATGGATCGTACTGGCAGGCAGACCTGTCGTTTCGTTCATTCGTTTAGCTGCTCGGCCAGTTGGTGCTGCAAGTAGAATAGGAAAAATTTCTTGGGTATATTTTGAAGGATCCAATTCCAGTCCGTTCAACTCTGCAAAAAGATTGACGATTCCGTTGATCACAGTAGTTTTCCCCGTACCTGGTCCTCCTGTTAAAATAAATAGAGGGGAACGGATTGCTTCAGCGATAGCTTGTTCTTGCGAAGGTCCATACTGTATGCCGAATATTTTTTCGATACGCCGAATATTCTTCTGCACTTCTTTTTCAGGATAATGGATTTCTTTTTTACGACTGAGAAGGCGCTGGATCGAATTACCGATCCCCCATTCAGAAAAGTACAAACTGTTTTCGTAAAGATTAGTCTCTTCTTGTTGTATCTTTCCTTCTTCAACAAGTTGGATAATTACAGTAGCAACCTGATCAGGCTGGATTTCAATTGGGCGACTTGTTTCTAAAATACGGATCGTTTGCTGAAGCAATGTCTCCGCCGGTACGTATGTATCTCCTGTTTGAACTGCATGCTGAAAAATCTGATGCAAGATAGCTGCTCGAATTCTTCTCGGTGAATCTGCTGCAATACCGATTTGTTCGGCTAGATTATCTGCACGTTTGAACCCGATTCCTTCTATGTCTTCGACTAGCTGGTACGGATTTTCTTCGATGATATCCAAAGACTCGTTCTTATAGGCCTGGTAGATACTGAAAGCTAACTGACTACCGAACCCGTAACGATTCAGTCCCATGATCACTTGATCCATCCCGTGGTTTAGCCGAATCGTCTCAGCAAGCATTTCTCTTTTTGGCTTCGTCAAACCGGAGATTTGTTTTAATACCGAAGGATCAGCAATGATTTTTTCGATAGCATCTTCTCCCAGCAATTCTACAATTTTTTCTGCTGTTTTCTTCCCGATTCCTGGGAATTTTTCGCTGGAAAGATACGCTACGATCCCATTTGCAGTTGTTGGCTTTTCTTGCTCATATCTTTCGAGTTTAAGCTGCCTTCCGTATTTAGGATGATCCACTAATTCTCCATAAAAACGATAAGTCTCATTTTCTTGAATATCGCCGAAACTTCCGGTGACTACAATCTCTTTTTCACGGTAATCAGCTGTGGTTTCACTGATGTGTACCAAAAGCACTTTGTAAAAATTACTAGGATTTTGAAAAAAAATCGCGGCAACTGTACCAACGAAATAAGGCATTTCTTCTGGCTGCATCGGAAGCCGCCTCCTTCTTCTATAGTAAAGGTTCTGGTGCTGTTTCAGTTCCTAAAAAATCTGTTTGGTTCCATACTTTCAGTTCATATGGCAATAATCTGCAAGGCTCTTCAGTCTCTAAAATCGTCAAACTACTATTGAACAATCCACCCATTTCACGCAACTCACTTAGCTCTTTTCCTGTCATCCATTGAATGGCTGCAGTTAAAGAAGCTCCATGTCCTACGAATAAAAGTGGGCCATCTTTATGTTGGGCAACCGCATCTGCTACAACAGTTTCGATACGTGTGATTGCCGATTCAATCGTTTCTCCGTGAAAAGGAGAAGGATCATACAGATCTAAATGATTACGCAAATTCGGCAGATTATCCGGATATTTCTGGTACATTTCATCGATCGACTGACCTTCTAAAGTACCCAGCCCTAGTTCTCTTAGCTTATCTGTATAAAAAATCTCTACCGGACGAGCAAGCTCTTTGTTGATACCTTCTGCTGTATCACGTGCTCGCTTTGCTGTACTGGAATAAATTGCTTTAAAAGGAACATATTTTACCTTTTTCCCAAATGCTTTGATTTCTTCGTAACTTTGTGGCAAAAGCGGAGAATCGCCATTGCTCCCTTGAAAACGTCTTTCCTGATTCCATTGTGTCTTCCCATGTCGGGTAAAATATAGTTCCATACGCAGCAAACTCCTGTCTTTCTTTTATTTTACTCTATAATAAACTGTCTAATCCAGCTTGTCATTTTCATAGTGATGCGTCAATTCTAAATTAGGGAATCCTTGCTGGCGAAGTGCTTCATACACTATCATTGCAGCTGTATTCGATAAATTCAATGAGCGGACATGCTCATCATTCATAGGGATGCGTAAACACTTTTCTTCGTTTTCACGCATAAATGTTTCTGGCAAACCGGTTGTTTCTTTTCCAAATAAAAAGAAGTGCTCTTCTCCATCAGCAAAATTTTCGTCACTATATACTTTATGGGCAAATTTTGAGATCAAATGTAGTTTACGATTACCTAAAAATGTTAAAAAAGCTTCTAAATTACTGTGGTAAGTAATATTTACATCATTCCAATAATCCAACCCTGCCCGTTTTAGATGTTTGTCATCAGTTGAAAAACCTAGTGGCTCGATTAAATGAAGCGGAGTATTCGTGGCTGCACACGTACGGGCAATATTTCCAGTGTTTGCAGGGATTAATGGTTCAAATAAAACGATATGATTCATCAGGATCATTCCTCTCATATTTATGTTCGTTTCTATTTTCTGACAATTTGATTTTTGCATAAAAAAAAACGTATCAACTCGGTGTCAGTCACTGCGAGTCGTTACGTTAGTGAAGCTCTTCTCACTAACTTTTATCAGAACAGGAACCTGATAAAAACCAATGAAAAAACAACTTGTTGCTAATATAACACCCTCAACTTTTTTTTGCAACCTCTACTCATTAAAAACTGCTAGAAAAACGTTTTCTCTTAGTTCCTTTTAATAATTCTATGTCAATTGTAATCTTCTTCAAAGGATTCTTATATAAGTCTGCTTTGATTCGCTCTTCTACCTGCCATTCTAAAGGTGACATGGCCAAAAGATCTTTTTGATTTTCCTCTGGTATCTCAAATTCATAGGTTACACGCTGACGTTCAGTTAATTTCATTGCTTCAGCAAACTTGGCTACTACACGTTCATTGGAATAACTCTGTTTTTCAGGTTGATTCGGATAAAAAGCCTGACGTAGTTCCTTTAAATAATTTTCTTGTGGCACCACCTTCAACACTTCTCCATCTTCTGAGAGTACACGTTGGAATTCTTGGTAATGAGAAGGCGAAAAGATATTTAAAACCGCGTTGAATGTTTGATCAGCAAACGGCAAATTGGTCAAATCAGCTACACACCAAAATGCTTCGGCAGATTGTTCTGTAGCTGCGTAGACTCCTTCTTTTGAAATATCAAATCCAACAGCATTTTGAATCTTTTTCAATTTTGAAAGTTCATTCAAGAAGCTACCTTCTCCGCAGCCAACATCTAATAGCGAGACTTCTTCAGGTAAATGCTGCGCAATAGTCTCAATAACGGGCTGATACATGCCAGATTGGATCATTCTACGCCTTGGAACGAACATTCCTTGATCGTATTCTGTTTTAACCGCATGGGATAAAAAATAAAGTGTTCCTTTTTTGGAAAGGTCAAAACGGTGATTATTTTTGCATATCAAGCCATTATCAGACTTTTTTACTTCTTCTTGGCAAACCGGACAGCGGAACAGCTGATGATTTTCTGCCAAAAACTGGCGTCCTCGGTCAATTTTTTTTAACATAGTTCCCCCTCATTTCTGTTTTATCTTACCGTTAGATGCTCACTTTGGCAACTGCTAAAAATATGATACAATGCCTAGAAGAAAGTGAAAGATAAAGGAGAAGATTAGATGATCAAAGAATTTTGCGCTGAAAACTACACATCTATTCCTCTAGCAATTGCTAGAGGAGCCGATCGGATCGAATTGTGTGACAACTTAGCGGTCGGTGGCACAACCCCGAGTACTGGTGTGATCGAAGAAACGTTAAGTTATGCTGGGGAAAAAGATATCCCCGTAATGACGATTATTCGTCCTAGAGGGGGCGACTTCGTCTATAACGATATCGAATTGAAAATCATGCATACTGATTTGATTGAAGCAAAGAAATTAGGGACGGATGGCGTAGTATTTGGTTGTCTTACTCCTTCAGGCTGGCTAGACGAAGAGGCCTTAGAACTATTGATCGAAACAGCAGAAGGGTTGCAGATCACCTTCCATATGGCTTTTGACAGTATTCCTGAAGATCGGCAATTCGAAGCAATCGATTGGCTGGTAGAACATGGTGTTGACCGTATCTTGACTCATGGCGGTCCTGCTGACAAAACTATTGTAGAAAATTTCCCACGGCTTAAAGAATTGATTGCCTATACAGATGGCCGCTTAATCATTTTGCCTGGTGGTGGTGTCACTGCAGAGAATGCAGCACATGTAGCTAAAGAATTGAACGTAAGCGAAGTACACGGAACCAAAATCGTGGATCTTCAGTTATAATCTTATAAACAAAAAAACATTTGCAACAGGCATAATGCTTATTGCAAATGTTTTTGTTTTTTTACATAAAATAGCCCATAAATAAAGAAGCAATATTGAAATAAATCAGTACACTCGTCAAATCGCTCAAAGTCGTGATAAAGGGACCGCTTGCTACTGCTGGATCAAATCCTAGACGATCCATTAGCATCGGGATTAAACTACCTGCAAGATTCGCCACTGTGATTGCAAATAGCATAGCCATCCCTATGACAAACCCCAAGATAAAATTATGTTTCCAAAAACCTACGATTAGAAAAATCGTGATCCCCGTAACAGCTCCTGTGACAACGCCGGTCAAGACTTCAGCCAAAACAAGTCGAACAAATCCATGATCTTTCTCATCAGAAATCGCAAGTCGACGAACAGCCACAGCTAGCGACTGGGTTCCAGCATTACCGGCAGTTCCTGTAATCAGCGAAATGAAGACTGCTAAAATACTCGCTTCACTTACCAAGTCTTCATAGTGACTGATTAAAGAAGCGGTCGACATACCTAAAAACAACAGAGTGATCAGCCAAGGCAAACGTCGAGACGCTGCCTTTACTGGATTTTCATTAATTTCTTCCACATTGACCCCGGCAAGTCCTGAATAATCGCTAGCAGCTTCATCATCAATAACGTCGATGATATCATCGACTGTGACGATTCCTAACAAATGATCATCATAATCGGTAACAGGAAGAGCTAAGAAGTCATAATCTCTAAATGTTTGTGCCACATCTTCTTGGTCGTCGCCTACATGAACTGAAAGCACTCGTTCGCTCATCAGATCAGAAATCATTGCGTCGTCATCATTCACGATTAGGTCGCGCAGAGAAATAACCCCTACTAGCTGACCTTCTTGATTAACGACATAGATGTAATAGATTGTTTCAGCTACATCTGCTTCGTTCTTCAGCACGTACATCGCAGAGCGAACAGTTTGATTGGCTACGATCGAAACAAATTCAGTTGTCATGATCGCGCCAGCCGTTTCATCCTCGTAATGGAGAAGTTCCTTGATTTCACTGGCATCGTCTGCCGACATCAAACTTAAATATTTAGCAATTTGCTTTTTATCCAGCGTATTAAGCAAGTCAACAGCATTATCTGTATACATCTCAGAAAGCATATCAGCTGCATAGCTAGGACGCATTTCATCTAGGTATTCTTTCATATGTTCGTTGTCTTCTTCAATCACATCGAACATATCCGCTAATTCTTTAGGCGACAGATAGGAATAGATCAGCTGCCTGTTCTCTTCTGTAAGAGATTGGTAGAATTGCCCCTGCTCATAGATATGCATCTCTAAAAAACTGTTTCTGAATGCCTGAATATTATTTTCCCTTAAATCTTGAGTCAACTGGGCAAATCTTTCCTCTAATTCTTGATTTTCATCCAAACCAATCTCACCTCGCCTTATTCTTCAAACCGTCTCACAACTGCCTCCATGTCTGCGGCTAAAGGCTGCTTGAACTCCAGCAACTCTTCTGTAAATGGATGGTAAAAACGCAGATCATAACAATGAAGGGCTTGTCTTTTTATTCCCAGATCCATTCGCCCGCCATACATATCATCACCGAGCAGGGCACAGCCAATTGCGGAAAAATGAACTCTTATTTGATGTGTCCTTCCTGTATGCAGCTGGATATCAACTAACGCGATTTCTGTTAGTCGCTTCTCTATCCAGTACTCAGTCTGTGCCGAACGTCCTTCATCAGAGACCATTCGCTTCAATAGCGAAGAATAATCTCGGGCGATCGGCAAATCGATATGTCCATGTGCCGATAAATCTGAAAGCCTTCCACTGACTAAGGCCTGATATTTTTTCACAAACTTCTTTTCACGAAGTTGCATATCTAATTTTGCGTGCGCAAATCCATGCTTTGCAAAAAGCATCAAACCAGATGTATCCCGATCTAGTCGCGTCACCACATGGATTACTTGGTTTTCGTAACCTTGTTTTTTATAATAAGCCTTTACACGATTAGCCATTGTCCCATTTGGATGGTATTGGGCAGGAATAGACGAAACGCCTGCTGGTTTATTTACTACCAGAACGTGTTCATCTTCATACACGATATCGATCGGTGTTTCATCCAAAAGTACGGTTTCATGTTCTCCTTCAGCAGGAATCACAATGGTTACCTTATCATCCTTAGCTAGAGAAAACAAGACATTTTCTACTTGATCATTAACTTTGATTTGACCGCCTTGAAATTTTATTTTCGCTAACAGACCCTTTGAGATCCCTTTTTCTTTTAAAAAATATTTTACTTGCTGAGAATGATCTTTCTCATAATCCCATGTAAACTGCATATCAATCCTCACTAATAAAGGCATCTTTCACACGATGCCAAAAATGCATATGTCGATAAGAAGCAAAATGGATCCGTTCTTCTGCTATTCGATAATAAATTGAGCGGATATTTGCTTTTGCGACATTCAATTGATCAACCGTTACAAGATAATCTTCTGTATTTTCCAATTTTATTTCTAGCCATTCATCATGGGCAATCACGATCGGAGAACCCAAAGTACGAAACACTCGATTATTCAGTGAAGCAATCTCTGCCAACTGAAAGGCATTGATACTAGGATGGATCACAGCACCGCCGACACTTTTATTATATGCTGTCGAACCAGTAGGCGTAGAAATCGTCAATCCATCTCCTCTAAAACTTTCAAACAGCTCGTTTTTGATGTATACATCGGCTACCATCGTACGATTGGCCCGTTTAATCGTTGATTCATTCAGTGCTAAAAAATGCTGGTCCGGTGTTTCATCCAAATAACTGATCCGAACATCCAGCAAGGGATAACTAACACTTTGTTCCCGGTTCGTTCGTAAGCTGTCTACTAGTTCTTCCAGCTCGTAATCCCGCCAATCCGTGTAAAACCCTAAATGACCTGTATGCACGCCCAAGAAACGCACATCATTCAGACAATGACTGTAGTGATGGAACGCCGACAATAATGTGCCGTCTCCGCCGACTGAGATGACCAATTCTGGCTCATGATCATCTCGTTGAATCCCTGCTTGTTCTAAAAGTGCGTTCAAACGTTCTGTCACTTCTATAGTCTTTGCTTCTTTATTATGAACGATCGCTACTTTCATCCCCTGCCTCCTCTCTTTCGCTTTCTTTCTTCAAAAGCGTTCGATAGTAGACATCATCTGATTTTCCTCTTCCATGGGAGAATAACCGCTGTGCTTCTTGGATTTCTTCACGGATACTGGACATCTCTTCATCCAACTGATAGGCAGCTTCTGCCGCACGCTGAAGTCGTTCACTCATTTCTTCTGGAAAAACGCCTTGATATTTATAATTCAGCGAATGCTCAATCGTTGCCCAGAAATTCATCGCAAGAGTCCGAATCTGGATTTCCGCCAAAATTTTCTTCTCACCGCTGATCAGCTGTACAGGATACTCGATCACCAGATGATAAGAACGGTAGCCACTTGCTTTTTTATTTGTGATGTAATCTCGTTCTTGGAGAACTTTCATGTCTTTTCTTTTACGGATGATCTCAACAACTTGATGGATATCTTCTACAAACTGACACATGATCCTTAACCCGGCAATATCAGACATTTCTTCTTCTAAACGTCCCATTGGAATATGCCGTAATTGTGATTTTGTTACAATACTATCGACTGGCTTGACTCTCCCAGTGACAAATTCAATCGGGACATGTCGATTTTGTTCACGGAACTGTTTGCGGATCCCCCGCAGTTTCACTTTCAATTCTGATACAGTTTGTTCATATGGTGCTAAAAATGCTTCCCAATCTCGTTCCATAGCTGATACCTCTACTTCATTAACATTCATTGTTTATTCTACCATATATGCAAAGTTTTTTCGTACTCTTGATTTATGCATTGACCAAAAAAAGAAAATTAGGCAAAATAGACAAAAAGGAGTCGATCAAATGACACAAATGCTTGAAATCGAATATAAATCTATGCTGACAAAGCAAGAGTACGAGATATTCATCGCTCACTATCAATTAACAGATAAAGATTTCCGTGTACAGACTAATATTTATTTCGATACCGTTGATGAACAGCTGAAGAAACAAAATTGTGGCCTACGGATCCGTTTCGTTGGTCATCAAGCTGAATATACATTAAAAACACCTGCTGAAAAAGGGCGTCTCGAAACAACGGATACCTTTATAACAGAAGAAGCAGAAGCATTTATCTTCGAAAAACGTCTGCCTCGTTCAGGCGCAGTTTTTCAAAAACTTTCTGATTTGAATATCGATCCTGCTTCATTAATCCAAACCGGAAAGCTTACAACAAAACGGGCTGAATTCCCTATTGAAGAAGGACTTTTAGCTATTGATGAAAGCTGGGGAGACAATCTACACGATTTTGAACTGGAACTAGAGGTAGGGGATGCATCTGTGGGAAAAATTGCTTTTATAAATTTTTTAAAACGTTTTTCTTTACCTTATCGTCCTGCTAAGAACAAGATCCAACGTATGCTTGAAGCTAAAAATTAGAAACCTTTCATTTTCACAAGGCACTTGAGTTCATTTTTTTACTTTTTTCTGTTAAGTTATAGGATGTGAAAGAATCTAGTCACTAGTTGTATAGAATCTATTTTGGGGGAGATTCATATGATCGAAATCTATTTATTTGTTAATCCTTTAGGGGAATACTGTTTCGAAATGGAACAACAGTTATTACAATTTATCGAAGAAGAGTACGGGACACCATCAAAAGAAAAGATGCAATTTCGCTTTCTTCCTTTGGTCAATTTGCAGACAATTGGGGATGTCATGCAACAAAAAGGAATTTCTCAGAACAATCTTGAGGAACGTAATCACTTATTCTCAATGACTTATTCTGCAGCATTGGACTGCAAAGCGGCGCAGTTTCAAGGAAAGAAAAAAGGCCGCCGTTTTTTGATCAAATTGCAAGAAGCAGTCGGCTGTAATGACATACCATATTCTCAAGAACTTGCTGAATCCATATTTGAAGAAATCGGCGGCGATTTGAATATGTTTAAAGAAGATCGTCAGTCTGACTTCGTTAAAGAAGTATTCTTTTCTGATCAAAAAATTGCTCGGGAAATGGGCATCACAAAACACCCTTCTGCAGTCGTTTACAATTATGCCTGCGACCGTGATTTTGGTGTTTTAGTAGAAGTAAAAGGTACAAGTAGCCTTTGGAGAATCACAGAGCTGTGTAAAACAACAGATAACTCATATCAAGTTTTTAATGGTGAACATTTACATACAAATGATTCTCAGTTCCATTCAAGAACTAGCCATTTACACTTGCTTTCTAATTAAAAAAATACGTCGACTCCCTTACAAGAGAGCCGACGTATTTTTTTCGTTTCTATTCGAGAAAATCAAAAATAGAAAGCCTTATAAACGATCGATCAATTCTTCTAATTCATTTAGACGTTGTTCAAACATCGACATTGCATCTTCAATATATGCAGCCTGTGTCATATCAACTCCTGCTTTTTTCATTACTTCCACAGGATAATCGCTGTTACCTGCTTTTAGGTAAGCCAAGTAGTTCTCTAGTGCCTCTGGTTCCTGGTTTAGTATTTTCTTCGCCAGTGCTGAAGCAGCAGAAAAGCCAGTCGAGTATTGGAAAACATAGTAATTATAATAAAAATGCGGTATCCGTGACCATTCGAATTTAATTTCTGGGTCTTCTTCGACTGCTGGACCATAATATTTTGCATTCAATTTACCATAACTATCACTTAGGTATTCACTAGTCAATGGCACACCTTTTTCATCTTCCGTATGCATGAAATGCTCGAATTCAGCGAATTGTGTCTGGCGGAAAACTGTTCCTTTAAACCCATCCAAGTAATGGTTGAGTACATAAGCCCGTACACGAGGGTCTTTTTCTGTTTCCAATAAATACTCCGTTAGGATATTTTCATTCGTTGTCGAAGCAATTTCTGCTAAAAAGATGGAGTAGTCGCCGTACACATAAGGCTGGTTCGAACGAGTGAAATAACTATGAACACTATGTCCCATTTCGTGGACAAGCGTAAATAGCTGATCCAGCGTATCATGCCAATTCAATAAAATATATGGATTTGTGTCATAGCTTCCCGAAGAATAAGCACCGCTTCGTTTCCCTTTATTTTCGACAACATCGATCCAACGTTCAGAGAATGCTTTTTCTACGATGGCCATGTATTCTTCACCCATTGGTTTCAGTGCTTCTAAAGCTTTTTCTTTTGCTTCTTCGTACGTAAAGGTAATTGGAGCTTCCCCTAAGACCGGTGTATAAAGATCATACATGTGCAGTTTTTCCACTTCTAATAAACGTTTCCGTAATTCCATGTATCGATGTAACAAAGGCAAATGCTTGTTTACCACGTCTACCAAAGTATCGTATACACTTTCAGGAATATGATTATTGCTCAAAGACGCTTCTCTGGCAGAGCTGTAATTACGGACTTTCGCTTTAAAATTATGTCCTTTTATATGTGTGCCTAAAGTAGAAGCAAATGTATTTCTAAATTGTTCGTAAACACTGTACAATCCCTTAAATGCTGCTTCGCGCACCCTTCGATCCGTGCTTTCTAGCAACTGACCATACACGCCATGAGATAATTGGACTATTTCACCATTTTCTCCTTCAATCGTTGGAAAAACTAGATCTGCATTATTCAAAACAGCAAATGTATCACTTGAAGCATCAAAGATTTCACCTGCTCCAGCAAGAAGAGATTCCTGCTCAGCAGATAAGACATGGGCTCGATTATCTACTATTTGCTGGATATAATGGCGATAGACTTCCAATTTTGGTTCTTCTTTGAAATATTGCCAAATCTGGTCATCTGACAATTGCAATATTTCTGGTTCAAACCAGGAAACGGCTTCACTAACTTTCGAAAACAGACTGCTTGCTCTTGCATAAAGCGCTTGGTAATCTGTATTTCCAGTGTCTTGATCGTTTTTAAGGTGCGCATATACATAAATGACTTCAGTTTGGCGATAAACCCTCAATACGAATTCAATCGCATTTAAAAATTGAGAAGCGCCTTGATCAAGTGTTCCTTTGTGTTTTTCAGATTGTTTTAACTCTTCTGATAATTCCAAATATTTCTCATCAAACTCTTGGTCGCTTGAAAAGATCTTGGTCAAGTCCCAAGTTAAATTTTCAGGCAATTCTTCTCGTTTTGGCAACTGCTTTACTTCCATGAAATCCACTCCTTTTCTTCCCTTAGCTCTATCTATCAAAATAGATCATAGTCTAACATCCACATGTCACAGCATCTAACTTTTCTACTCATTCATGTGTCTGCTTCCATCAATTTTAGCATAACTAAATCTTGTTTTACATAGAAAACCGATTCCTAGCCTATTTTTATACTTACTATTTTTTCAAAGAAGACAAGTGTATGCATTCGTTAAAAAACTGCTGATAGACCATCTCTTCATCAATCATAGGAAAAAGCCATTCCCTTTTATGTTCTTTTATTTGGCAAAGCCATGAGTTGAAATCAGGAACTTTCTGGTTTTCCAAGGCTTCTTCGTACAACATTCGATAAAGAAAAACCTGTTCTTGTAAATAAAAGAAAAACCGACTTTTTTGATAGATCCACGATGATAGATGCAAAAGATGTTTATGACGCAAGTAGCATTGTTCTTGTATGGATACTGTATTCTTTTGCTTGTGAATAAGTTGGCGTGTCAGCCATTTCTTCCCATCTTCACTCACTTTTTCTATTTTTTTCATTTGGTTCATTTTAATTTCGTTACTAGTGAATATTTCTTTAAGGTCCCTACTAGAAAAAGTCCAGCAGCTACTGCAAAAGGAAATATGCCCTGATACAGTCTCTGTAATATGATGATACAAATAAAGCTTTTGTTTCTTGAGATCAGCTTTCCAGCAATGCACTCCTCTTTTTCTATTATAGTAGCAGCAACTTTTTTCTATCAATGAGAATTGCGATTGTCCAAGAAAAGAATTACCAAGTATCCACCATACTTGGTAACTGTTATTCAAATAATTTTGGGTTCTTTCAATAAATCTCTGGTGAGACAGTCTAGAACATTGGATTTCTATTGCTAGATTCGCCAACAAAATATCCGGCCTTTGCCGCAACCTCGGCAAATAGGCTTCCAAAAATACTGGTTCTACTGACTGTCCCAGCCAATCCATGAAGCATTCCTTTAACTGTAAGTGCTCTTTTGATTCTCTTTCACTAAAGACCGAACAGTTATCTGATTTTTGATGGGCAAAATGAGCACATTTTTTCTTTCCCTTTTTCAAAATCACTCTTTTTCGACAGCCACGACAATAATATTTCTTTCCTTTTTCTGCATGTTTAGCAAAACAGCACTTATTATATTCATTCATTGCAAGCAGCATTTTTCTCCCTCTGAACTTATTTACGTCTAAGAATTTATTTACACGAAAAAAGAGGGCGTGAAAAAGCTATTCTGCATCAAGTAATAAGAACAGCTAAACAAAAATAGTTCCCAATATTTTTCGTTTGGTTGGGCTTGTTACCGCAGATGCAAGCTTTTGAACACATTTATACGAAAAAAAGACTGCGACACAATTTTTGTCACAGTCTCTTACTATAATGCTGATTTATACAAAATAAAATTTCGTTCGCTCGATAGCATTACGCGCCATCAGACATTGTCCATATTCATTCAATGTTTCTGGTGTACGATCGCTCTTTTCAGCAAACTCCAAAATTCGAGCAATCTGATTCTCTACATCCACTTGGTTGAGATTTTCCATCCAGAAGTGAACGACTAGGTAATAGCGCTCTTCGAATAAATACAAATCAGTCCAAGCAGACTCTAGTTCGACATCTGTTGCAAGTTGGATCACTTGTTCAAAATCTTCAAAAGCAAAAGTTGCTTGTCTTTCCTGTTCTTCTAGGGCGCTTCCAGATAATTCTTCCTCCGGATCGCTGCCAATAATCTGCTGACGAAGAAAGTCACTCACATCTTCTGAATCAACAGTAGAATCTTCTGATTGAGAAATTTCTTCATCCGGAAGATTTTTACTGATAAACAGTTCTAATCCGTCTCCTTTTGGCAAAACTTGGAAAGTGACAGCTTCGCTTCCTCGGAACTCCTCTTCGATATCAACTTCTTCCAAAATACTATAAAAGAAATTTTCGATTTCTTTGTGATTGCCAAGTAAATCCAAAAATGAAACGCCCCGTTCCTCTAAATCTTCATGACCAATTAGTACACGGATCGTATTTTCATTAATATGTTCCATTTCCATTTTGCTACACCTCACTTTGCCACAATGTTTAATATAGATTCATTGTAGCGAAATCAGCTTAAATGTAAAGAAAAAAAATCTCGCTGTTAAGCGAATTTAATAAAACCAGCGGATTTTTCAACCTTTCAAGCTATCTTATTTAACTATAACATTTTTGGCAGACGAATACTATATAGCCGACTTTTCAGCTAATTTTCCCTCTCTATTTTTCGTGCAATCATCATCTTCTACTACCTTTTTATACATCTAATCAAGAATACTTTTTGTAAAAACAAAAAAACTTGGAAAAACTATCTTTGTAATAGTCTTTTCCAAGTTTCGTATTATCCTTCTATAATCCAGCCATCAATTGTGCTTGACGTAATTCTAATTGTCGTACATCGCGCGGTAGGAACCGACGAATTTCATCTTCATTAAAACCAACTTGCAGACGTTTATCATCAATCATGATTGGACGGCGAAGCAATCCAGGATTGTTTTGCACAAGTTCCAATAATTCTTGTAACGGCAGATCATCTAAATCCATGTTCAGTTTTTGGAATACTTTGGAACGTGTCGAGATGATTTCTTCTGTTCCGTCTTCTGTCATTTGTAAAATCGCTTTTAATTCAGAACTGTTCAATGGTTCTGAAAAAATATTACGTTCAACAAATGGAATCTGATGTTCTTGCAACCACGCACGAGCCTTTCTGCAGGAAGTACAACTTGGGGAAGTATATAATGTTAACAACGTGCACCACTCCTTTTCGTGATAAGAATCACTTTTTTGTAACAGAAGATCATAATAATCTCCCATCTGTTTCTATTATACATAATCAACTTTTAAATAGCTACCTTTTTTTCATAATTTTTTTAAAAAAATGAAAGTTATCTAAGGTTAATATACAGTAAAACCAGCATTCTCGCTTTTTTTATCATTTAAAAATTAGAGTTTTCAAATCTAATTCAAATTTTCTAAACATATGAAACAGCGTATAAAACTGTACTATTATTTTATCTCAAAAGCTAAATGAAACCGATTTCTTAAGATTTTTTATGTTTTTTATTTCTTTAATAGTAATGTTTTCTGTCATTTTAAATAATACTGTTCTTTATTATAACGCTTATTTTCTCTGTTATATAAGCGTAGTATTTTAAAGCAATGATTACTAAATAAAATTTACTATAAACAAATAAATCAAATAACGTTATTTTATGTTTGAATAGTTATATTGAGACTGTATTAAAAAAATAAATCTTTCGAAAATTCCACAGAGATTGCATTAAAATAAATCAATCGACTTCTACCATAATGATTAATTTGTTCATCAAACTTATTGACGTGTTTCACGATTTTTAGTGAAAAAAACTGAAATATAAAAACCTTATTCTGTCAAGGAAATAGAAATATAGTAAGAAAAACCTTTATTTATCAGCTTTTTTAGACAATTTTTTCTGTTACAATAGTCAAGGATTTGTGAAAAAATCAATGAAAACCGAAAGGCGTGTAAAATTTTGATTAAATCAGTTGTGTTTGATGTTGATGATACGATGTATGATCAGCAGCAGCCATTTCGAAACGCGGTCAAAAGAGTCGTTCCGCTTGTTTCAGATGCAGATATGCATCCACTATATATCCGGTTCCGCCATCATAGTGATGAAAACTTCCCAAAAGTAATGGCAGGAGATTGGACACTAGAATATATGCGAGCACATCGGATCAGCCAATCACTAAAAGATTTAGACTACCCTCATATTACGGAAGAAGATGGCCTCTTATTTCAAAAAATTTACGAGGAAGAACTTGATAATATCTGCTTGCATGAGGAGGTCAAAAAAACCCTCGATTTCTTGAAGGAAAAGAATGTCCCATTAGGAATTATCACAAATGGGCCGACTGACCATCAGACAAAAAAACTGAAGCAACTTCAATTGAACAATTGGATTCCTTCCCGCAATATGCTCATTTCTCAAGCAACAGGTTTCCAAAAACCAGAAAAAGAGATTTTTCAGCTGGCTGAGAAAGAATTTCATATGCTTCCAGAAGAGACCTTATACGTTGGCGATAATTACGACAATGATGTTCTAGGTGCAAAAAGTGCTAACTGGCAAGCGCTTTGGTTCAACCATCGAGAACGCAAAATTGAACAGACTCCAATTTGCGATATCGAGATTTCTTCTTTTGATCAGCTGTTAGAGACAATGAAGACAATCTTTGTATAACCTTTAAAAATAGAAATAAAAAAATGATAGCAAGGAAGCTGGGATAAAATGGAATCCCAGCCTCCTTGCTATTTTTTAAATCAAATAAACAATCGCTTCTTTAGAAAGGCTTTCTTACCCATTACTGAACGCTTTTTCGAGTCTCTTACTCCTCGATTTCTCCTACACTTAAAATCATGCGGATGTCTTCTTCAGTCAGTTTCGTCAACTGTTCTTCATTACCTTGGATCACTTTTTGGAACAGTTCGCGTTTTTCTTGCTGGAGTGAATCCATGCGTTCCTCAATCGTTCCTTCAGAGATCATACGCCACACTTCTACCACATTTTTTTGTCCGATCCGATGTGCACGTCCAGCAGCTTGTTCTTCAATGGCAGGATTCCACCAAAGGTCATACAAGATGACCGTATCTGCTCCCGTGAGATTCAATCCAGTTCCCCCAGCCTTTAAGGAAATCAGAAAAACATCTTTTTCGCCAGCATTAAATGCGTCTACCATACTTAACCGATCTTGTGGTTTCGTACTGCCTCTTAAATAAAATGTCGAGATCCCTAGCTCGGCTAACTCTTCTTGCAAGATAGTCAGCATCCCTGTAAATTGAGAAAACAGCAAAACTCTTCGTTTGTTCTCTTTGGCAGCTACCAGTAGATCTTTTACTTGTTCGAGCTTGCCGGAACCGCCTTGGTAATCTTCAATAAACAGACGAGGATCGCAGCAAATTTGTCGCAGTCTTGTCAGACCAGCAAGTATCCCGATCCGGTTTTTCTTGAATGCTTCAGAATCCATTGATGTGATTTCTTCACGCATTTGACGCAAGTAAGCTAAATAAACAGTTTTTTGTTCTTCTGTAAGTGCAGAATATAGATTCATCTCTGTTTTTTCCGGCAAGTCTTTCAACACAGTTTGTTTATCTCGCCGTAAAATAAACGGTCGAATCATTTGCGCAATTTCTTCTGCGGCAAGTTCCCTGAATTTTGTTTTAGTCGGGAAAAATCCTGGCATAATCGTTGCAAACAATGACCACAATTCTTCTAAATTATTCTCGATTGGTGTCCCACTCAGTGCAAACCGCTGAGGTACAGCTAATTCTCTCAATGCTTGTGCAGTTTTCGTACTGCTATTTTTGACCATTTGTGCCTCATCAAGAATCAAATAATCAATTTTTTGCGACTGATAATTAGCTAGATCCTGTCTTAAGCTGGCATAAGAAGTCACTCGGATATCTGTGTCTTTAGCCAGTAATTCTTCACGTTCTTTTTTATTCCCATTGATTACTTGGATACTTAAAGAAGGGGCGAATTTTCTCACCTCTGCCTGCCAGTTGTAAATTAAGCTCGCAGGCGCTACGATCAAAGCAGAGAAGCTTTTCCGTTCTTCTTTTTCCGAAAGTAAAAAGGCAATTGTCTGTAGTGTTTTCCCAAGTCCCATTTCATCGGCTAAAATACCGCCAAACTGATAATGACCTAACATCTTCAACCATCGAAAACCTTGCTTTTGATAATCTCTCATCGTTGCATTCAATCCTTTGGGAAGCTGTGCCTGGTATCTTTCTGGATGAATGAGATCTTGTACCATCGTTTGGAACGATTCACTAAAAGTAGCATTGCTTTTTTCCAATTGATTTTGAATGATCAATCCTTGATTTTTAGGTACATGGATCGTTCCTTCTTCTGTACGTATCGATTCCCGTAATTGTTGCAACACTTGGCTTGTTTGTTGAAATTCTTCTGAATCAAAAGAAAGAACCTGACCATTTTCTAATGTATAAAAAGCATCATTTCTCAGCAAGCTTTGCAGGACATGATCGATTTCTTGCTCCTCTATCCCTGTCACATCGAATCGAATATCGAGCCATGAACCGGTCTCGGTTACTTCGATTTTCGGTTGATGTTTATGCGCATCTAAATACAACTCTCGCAATTTTCTTCCAAGTCTGACTTCACCAAACTGACGGAAGACAGATAGTTCTGTGCGGAAAAAGGCATATAGTTCTTCCCCGCTTGGCAATGGACGTTCATAACCAGTTTCATTTTTCTGGTAGCGATACATTCTGAATAGATCAAGTACTCGTTTCTCTTCTACTGTGTCACGTAACACCTGAAAAGCCTGTTCTGTCGAGACCTCATGCTTCGGGTCAGTCGAATAGATGACTTCACCATAGACGAAATCGACTCGAGCTTGGATTTTTCCTTTTGCTTTTCGGAAAAAGAAAATAAATTCGACGGGGATATCTGCTACTTCCTCTTCTACTGCAGGGGCAATAGCTACGTCGCCGATCTCTGACAGCAGAGGGATAATCTCTTTAAACAAAGACGGTAATTCTTTTTTCTTGAACACTACTTCTGGTTTCTCCAATCGGCGAATCAATTGTTTCCAAGTTTGATAAACCGTTTGTTGATATTTCGTCAGAGAATAAAATGTCCCTTGGATAACTCCCCACTGATAATGCATAAAGAAAAAATCAAAATCATTCAATGCTTGCAGCAAATAATCTTCTCCAAATTTTTCCACTTTGAATGATAAAGGTTTGTTTTGATCGGAAAATTGTATTCCTTGATCGTTTTGTTCATTTATCTGCAGATGCAAACGTGTAGTCTGATTCATCTGCTCTAACAGGAAGCGGGCTTGTTCTACTGGGAGAAGCAGATATCTTTTATCTAGTTTTCCTTTGACTTGTAAGCCGTTCGTACCTAATAATTGATGCGTCTGAGCACTTCCTGCAAGATGCGTGAGTATTTTTTGATCTTCTTTTTGAAACGCCCGTTTATCTAGACGAAACTGGTACTGTTTATTAACAGTGTAAGTTTCTTTTTCTGTGTAAGCTTGTAAAAAATCATAGATGTTTTTTACGATATATGTTTTTTTCGGTGATGCCAATGAACCGATACGCAAGTAAAGTGCCAAAATAGAAAGCTCTGGGTGATACTGATTAGTCTCAATCGTTTCTACTTGGTATTCAATAATCAAAGGTTGCACCGCTTGAGGATTGTTTTGTGTTTTTAGACGAGAAAAACCTTTTGCAATGATTTCTCCCTCACTTGTTGCTTTTACCGGTTCTAGCATTGGCTGGTCTTTTTTCATGATACGAGATAGATTTTTCGACCGTAAATAAAGTTCCACAGCAACTGTATGCTTACAATATTTATGTTCCTCCCAATAGGGACATTGGCAGTAATCTATCTCTTTTGCTGTACCATCCAAATCAACCATATACAATTCACTGCCCAAGACTTCTGCATGCCACACGTTTTCTTCTTGGTCAGGGACAACCGATAACACTCGGCCTTCTTGCAAGTATTGACGTCCACGTGCAATGACTTTTTCTGGAATACTCCATTTCATAGTTACCAATCTCCCTTTTTATCCAAGTTGATAGCGTATTTTGCTTTGTCCGCTACCTTCTGTATCAATTCTTATTTGTTGTAATACTCGTTCTTTCAATTCTCTTACATGACTAATGATGCCGATCATTCTTCCTTCACTTTCGATCGTTTCTAAAGCTTCCATTGCCATTTCCAAAGCTTCTTCATCTAATGACCCAAATCCTTCATCAATAAACAATGCATCGATTGCTACACCACCAGCTTGTGTCTGGATCACATCGGCAAGAGCTAATGCTAAAGAAAGTGCTGCAATAAAACTCTCACCGCCAGACAGGGTATGCGCACTTCGAGACATACCTGCCTGATCATCATAGATATTGATTTCTAATCCGGTTTTCCCTCGATAACTGCCAATGGTATCCGCTAGCTCAAATTGATAACGATTTTTCGTTAAACGTTGGAGATGATCATTTGCTACTTGTAACACTTCTTGAAGATAAACCTGAAGCACATACCGTTCCAAACTAGTCTTCTTAGGATTTTCTCCGTTGAATGTTTGCGAAAGCTGCTGTAATTGCGTAAGCTCATCTAATTTCGTCTGGCTTGTGTGATAAATCGAAAGACATTCATCGTAGATTTTTTGATTACTAATTTTTTGTTCTTGTAAACCGTATATCTTTTCTTGCTTTATTTCGATCATACGTCTTATTTCTTCTAACTGTTGGCTGATCTCTTCTGTATCTGGGAATGTCTCAGTTAGCTGGATATTTTCTAATTGACGCAGCCGGTCAGCTGTCACTAATTGCTCTTCATGATAAGAAGTAACTGTACGTTGGTTTTCTTTATATTGTGCTTGCTGTTGTGCAAATGCACAGATTTCTTCAATTGTTGAAAAATACGACTGGCTTTCTAACTTTTTAGCTATTCTTTCTTGTTCCTTTTCTATTTTTTCATCTATTTTTTCTATTTGTTCATGTTGAAGATCAAGCTGTGTCCGAAGCGTATGAAGATCTTGCAACAATTGCACTCCTGCTTTCTGCTCAACAGCTAGTTGATTCGAGTCTTCTTCTAACTGTTTTTCAAGTCGTCGTATCTCCTCTTCTAAACAGTTACTATCCGTATCTTGCAATTGTTGTTCTAAACTTTTGATTTCTCCTTGCAGTTGCTGGAGCTGATTATTTTTTTCTGTCTGCTGCTGTTTGTAGACAGCTAATTGTTGTTCGAGCTTTTCTGCTTGTTGTCTTATTTCTTCCAGCTCTATTCTTGCATTGGCCATCTTGCTTTTTCGTCTATCTAAAGATTGTTCGATTACTACAAGAGTTGTTTTTGTTTTTTGTTCTGTTATCTCAGGAAATGCCTTTTTCAAAGCCTGTTGCAAGTGTTCTTCTTGTTCAGCCAATTGTATATTCGTTGCCATGATTTTTTGTTCTAAATCTGATAATTGTTGTTGAAGATTATTTTCATGTGCTTCACTTTTGGCAATGATTTGCTGAGTTCTTTCTACAGCAGACTCAGCTTCTGCCAGTTGTTGTTCTACTTTTAAGATATCTTCCTTATTTGGCTGTTCGTGTTTTAATTGTTGTATGGGGTGTTCCGTTGATCCACAAACAAGACATGGCTCCCCTGGACGCAAAAAAAGCTGAAGACGAGCAATTTGCTGCTTTGCCCATTGGCTTTTCAGCTGTTCTGCTTGTTCTGTCTGTTCTTTCAATAGCTGACTATTTTTTGTTATTTCTTCAGTTGCTTTTTTGAGTTCTTCTCTTATCTGTGCGAGCGACCCAGTGTCTTTTGCTTTTTGTTTTTCTATTTCTTGCTGCTTTTCATCTAGATATTTTAACTGTCCAAAAGCAAGACGATCTTCTTGCAGTTTTTCCTGATCCAGTAAATTTTCTTGAAGAATTCGAGTTCTTTCCTGATAGATAGCGAGATTTTGATACAGCTTCTCGGCATTCAATTCTTCTTTATCCAATGAAATTGTTAATTGTTCTGCGTCTTGTTTTTTACTACGTAAGGATTCGACAATTGGCACCATCATCTGTTTGTTTTGCAGTTTTTGAGCAGCTTCTTTGATTTTTGTTTGTCGGCGTACGCGGTTTGCTTCATTTTTTTGCCACTCTTCATAATTCTGCGTAGTCATCGCTAGTTTCTTTGTTTGCTCACTACTTTTTTGTGACAGTTCTATTTTTTCAACTTTTATTTCTTGTAGGCGCTGGATTGGTTCGACTAATCGTTGCGTAAATTCATAATACCCAATCCATCGTTTCTTTTCCTCTATTTCGTCTTTTTGAGCAGCTAATTCCTTTTGCTTGTTTATTAATATCGTTTTTTCTTCATAACTTTTTTTCAAGCTTTCAAAACGATAGTAGGAATTTTCTAGTTGCTTTTGTTTTTCCTGAAGTTCCGTTAGAGCTTCTTTTTCTTCCGTGATTTGTTTTTCGAGTATTGCCTGATGGTTTGTCCATTGGGCTAAAACGGCTTCAAACCCTGCTGCTGGTTCCTCTTCTTTGACTAAAACAAACCTTTTTTGCAGAAGATGCAGCTCTTGCTCTAAATGATCCAATTTTTGTTGCTGTTGTTTTGCTTTTTCTTTTAATCGCTCATTGAACTGTTGGAAAAATTGAGTACCGAATAAATGACGTAAAACAGTCTCTTTATCACTGCTTGATGAAACCAAAAAATTACGGAATTCTCCTTGGGGTAGTAAAACGATTTGAGAAAACTGTTTCGCATCGAGATTCATCAGTTCTCTGATCAACTGATCTGCTTCTGTACGTTTTGTGATTTGTTTTATTTCTTTTCCTTTCCCATCAAAAATGGTCAACGTTACTTTGGCTGCCTGTTTTTTTGTTCCGTTTCCTTTTCGTTTTGCTAAAACTTGTTCTGGTTTTCGTTCGATTTCATAGCTCATCTGCTGATGTTCAAAAGAAAAAGTCACGCTTGTTTCTTCGTCTGGTGTAGCAAACAAAGAACGCATCTCTTTTCCAGAGCGAAGTCTTCCGGAAGTTTCACCAAAAAGTGCGAAGGTGATCCCATCAAAAATCGTCGTTTTGCCAGCTCCTGTCTTCCCGCTGATCAAAAAAAGCGGTGCTTCTGTCAAACGTGAAAAATCTACGGTCTCATTGATAAAAGGACCAAAATTTTTAAGTTGTAATTTTTTCGGTTTCATTCTTGATCATTCCATTTCCATGATTTCTTGCAACGTTTCTCCGAGCCATTTTTCTTGGTTTGCAGTTAGCTGCTCTTCCGTCATTTCACTAAAAAATGCTTCTGCTAATTTTTGAGGATCTTTCATTTCTAGTACTTTTCGTTTGCGCTTTGTTTGTTCTGCTCGACCGTTTGCCCGTTCAATCCCCAAAATACGAGGATATATTTGCCGAAGCTGGTTCATCATATTCGGGATGATCGTTCTATCAGTGAGATAGATATAGATGTAATTCTCCCGATTGACGGACTGATAAAAGGCAGGATCCAGCAATTCTTTGAAACTCGCTGTTATTTCTTCAATATCATGCAGGGGTTCGATCTCCCTAAAATTCAACTCCAGGCCTGTTGTCAGGTCAACGATCCATACGCCTTTTTTTTGGTTGATCTCAGATAAAGAGAATTTCAATGGGGAACCGCTATAGCGAGCATTATCCTGTCTCAAAGCAGCTTGATTATGCAAATGTCCTAGTGCTACATAATCAAACGGTGTAAGTAGTTCACCAGGGATCGAATCCAACCCGCCTACTTCGATTTTCGTTTCCGAATCAGATTTTACACTTCCCATTACAAAAAAATGGCTAATCAATACTTGTTTTTTTTCTGAATCAAATAGCTCCTGCATTTTATCTATCACCTTGGCTACCGCTTGCTTGATCGTTCGGATATTGTCATCTTCAAAATATAATCTCGCTGCAATTGGTTCAAAGTAAGGAAGAAAGAAAAATTGTACGTTTTTAAACTCGACTGGTTCAAATGCTTCTGCTAGCTGTGTTCGCAAAAAATAGTTCGAATAACTGAACCATGGCGTACCCGCTGAAAGTCTCGTACTGCTATCGTGATTTCCTGATATAGCAAAAATCGGGATCTTTTCCTTTAAATTCCAATCGACCATCAATTCATTGTATAATTCTACGGCATCAACAGCTGGGACACTCCTATCATATAAGTCTCCGGCAATCACGATTGCCTCTACTTTTTCTTCTTTCGCGATATCTAGTATAGAAGATAGTACATGACGCTGGTCTTCAATCAAGTCATAACCTTGTAGTTTTTTTCCGATATGCCAATCGGCTGTATGTAAAAAACGCATTCAATCACCTCAAAAAATGTCCTTCTAATTATTATAACACTTTGATCCATTACATGACACCTGTCTTCTATTTTACATATTGGAACGCAAAAAGAGGGCAGACTTGACGTCTCTCCCTCGTTTTCATTGAAAAAGTCTGAACTGAACAGGACAGTAGATTCAAAAGACCGCCCACGCATAAACTTATCATTTTATTTTTTTTTGACTTCATATTTGAAATCAGGGTTCACTTCTTTGTCCAATTTGTCAAAAGCTGCTTGTGTTCGTCGTTCGATCTCCGCCATACCTTCTTTATCCGTTTTCTTGATATCTGATAAGTCGATTGGTTCGCCGAAACGCACTGTCACTCTCTGACGCTTGAACAGATCCCCAAGTGTCAACGGACCTTGATATACAGCTGGCACGATTTTCGCTTTAGACATTCTGGAAATCAATGCCATTCCGCCTTTAAGTTCTGTAGCATGTCTTGTCCCACTGGGAAACATGATCAAACTCAAATTTGTCGATTTCAAAATCTTTACAGGTGTTTTAATGACGCTTGGTCCTGGATTTTCTCTTTTAACTGGAAAAGCATTGGATCGAGTTAATATAAATCGCAGAACTGGATTTTTGAACAGTTCTTCTTTTGCCATAAAGCTGAATTCCTTGGGTGCTGCAGCTACCGCCAGATATAATGGGTCCCACCAAGTACGATGGGGAGCAACTAGTATGTAATTCTCATCTTGCGGTAAAACTTCTTTATTCTCATAGCGGGCATTTCCATTAACTAAGGCTAATAGTACTCGAACTACCCCGCGCATAAATCGATAAAACATAGTCTCTTCCTTTCCCTTCTTATGGTCATAGTATGCATAAAAAATAGAGGTTTGACAAGCCACCTTGGTTCTTTTTAATAAAAATAGTATAATACAGACGACTATTTTTTTCATTTTGGAGGGAATCCATGCTTCACGAAGACGAACGAATCGACCAATTATACGCAGAAGATATCAAGATTATCCAAAGTTCCAAAGTGTTTTCTTTTTCTTTAGATGCTGTGCTGCTTGCTCACTTTTCCCGTGTACCTAAAAAAGGGAAGATTGTTGACCTTTGTGCAGGAAATGGCGCAGTTGGACTTTTTTTAAGTAAACGAACCCAGGCGGCTATCGACGCTATCGAACTTCAACCTCGTCTAGCAGACATGGCAAGACGTAGTATCGCGCTTAACCATTTAAATGAACAAATGACTGTCCACACCATCGATCTGAAAGACAGCTTATCTGTCGTTCGACATAATTCTTGTGACTTAGTCGTCTGTAATCCACCTTATTTCAAAGGGCTGCCAACAAATAAAACGAACCCTAATAAACACCTGGCAATCGCCCGTCATGAGATTCATACGACGTTAGAAGAAGTGATCGATATTTCAAGTAAGCTACTAAAAACAAATGGACGCTTTACTATGGTCCATCGTCCTGATCGGTTCTTAGAAATCATTCAGGTCATGGAAGACTATCGAATTGCACCTAAAAGGATCCAATTTGTTTACCCAAAACCTGGAAAAGAGGCAAATATTTTGTTAGTTGAAGGAATCAAAGAAGGCAAATTAGACGGATTCAAAGTCGCTCCACCATTGATCACTTACAATATGGATGGAGAATACACTGCAGAGATTCGTGAGATGCTCTATGGCAAATGAACATTATTTTTACGTATTATTCTGTAAAGATCAGACATTTTATGGTGGATATACAACCGATCTTTCTAGACGATTAGAGGAACATAACAATGGTACTGGTGCTAAATATACTCGTCTTCAAAAAAGAAGACCTGTTAAGATGATCCATGCAGAAGTATTTTCTTCAAGAAGCGAAGCAACAAAAGCAGAAGCTGCATTCAAAAAACTCACCCGAAAACAAAAAGAACGTTATTTACAGACACACTCAACCGTTTTGCTTCCTGAATCTATATGAATGTTAAAAACACGGTAAATATAAAAAAACTTCAGGCAAAAACAAATGTTTTTGCCTGAAGTTTTTTGTAGCTATCATTCTGTCACGTTTGTCTCACTGCTGTTCGTACTTGAACTTCCTCCTAGCAAGGCTTCGCTGACTAAGTGAATGTAATGTGTCATCCCTTCAGGATTTGGATGGACTTGATCATCATAAAACCAGTCACTATGGTCATTACTGTAGCTGTACCAATCAATCAGCGTCATATTGTCGTATTTTTTCGTCATCTGTTCAAGCATCGCATTCACGTCATTTTGCCAGCGCTTCGTCGGTACTCGGACATTGACCCAGTATACTTTTCGATCACCGATTGCATCCATCACACTATCAAACTGAGCTTCCGAGAATGAGCCATTCGTTCCTAGTCCAATCAGAACAGTGTCTTTCAACAAATCTTGTTCCTTTAATTTTTCAATGTACGGTACACTGGCATATAATTGTCGTCCGACATCTCCATCTACCACTACTTTTGGATAAAGTTCTTGTAGATCCGTTGCAGCATCCAACATAACTGAATCACCAAATGCCGTTAGTTCTAATTTTTGTGCCTTATTCCCTTGTGCCTTGGACAACTCGTACTTATCAAGGATCGCTTGGTCAACCGAACTAGTGGTGTTTTCTGAATTGTTTCTGGTTTCTTCTGCTAATTTTTTACTTTCAGCGATTTTTGCCTGCAGTTGTTTTTGATCGGCTGTTACAGCGTTTTTCGGTGCCGTAACGAAACCAACGAGTGCAATTGCTACAAGTAATGTGCCTGGAACAACCCATGGTTTGCTCTTACTGATGATCGGTTTGCTGAACCATCCTTTCATCACTTGGAATGTACGACCATAATCAAAACGTGCTAGCGGACGCTCCACATATCGATAAGAAAGTTCACTGATGATTAGAATCAATGTGATTTCCACTAAAGTATGCAACAAAACATGATCGGCAATATCAGTCACCTTTGCTTCATAAAAAATCATAACTGGAAACTGATACAGATAAATGCCATAGCTTCGTTTGCCAATCCAAGTAAATACTGGATTTGTCAGCCATCGATTCAAACTTGCTCCGGGGTGTGCTGTCACTGCAACTAGCACTACGCATAACAGACTCACTAGGAGCATTCCTCCGTAATAGATGAAATTGTAATGATCATCTAAAAAGAAGAAGCAAAGAATCAGTGCCAAAAGCGAGATTCCTCCAGCGATATTCAGAATATTTTTCGCTTGTTTCGGGATGTTTTTCTTTAAACGCGTACTTGGCCAAACAAACGCAAGCGCACTTCCCAACCATATAGAAAACAGACGAGTGTCGGTACCGTAATAAACACGGGTTGGATCGCCTCCTGGTGTATACAAGATCATCATCAAGATGGCGGAGAGGAAGGATGTACCTAACACAGTATAAAAGATCCATTTTCTTTTACGAACAAATACCATCAACAATACAAACAAGATCGGCCAAACCAAATAGTTTTGACCTTCTACTGCTAAAGACCAGATATGCGTAAACGGTGACTCATTAGCAAATCGATCGAAATAAGATAAACCGTTATTGATTTGCCACCAGTTGTTGACATACAGTAAGCTGCTGACCACAACTCCTCGAAGATTGTTTAACAGCCCTCGCTGAAACAAAGTGATATAAGCCGAAGCTGTCACAAGCATAAAAACAAGTGCCGGATAGAGTCTCTTCATTCTTCTGACATAAAATTGCCAAATATTGATTTTTCCATTTTGTTCCCATTCCTGCCGCAGCAGATCCGTGATCAAATAACCAGATACGACGAAAAAAATCGGAACGCCCAAATAGCCGCCTTTCATACTAGTTGGCAGAAGGTGATAGAAGATAACACCCACCACAGCTAATGAACGGAGCCCATCAAACCCAGTGATGTAGCGGCTGTTTTTTAACCTTTTTTGTTTTTCCATTCAATATTCCAACTTTTCATAAACTTTTTTCATTCGTAATATACGGGTATTAAGTGAAAATAGCAAGTAGAATCGTGTCCTTTCTCTACTATTTTTTTCTATCATCCCATAAATTTAAAAAAATAAACATGCTTTTTTTCAACTTTAAGAAAATTTCAAATAAAAAAGCAGTTTTTCTTTGCTGATTCTACTATGGTAGAAAAAAACTGCAGACAAACGAACGTCTGTCTACAGCAGTATTTCATGAATTTTTGTCAAACTCGATCTAAATGCCATCCTCATAGAAACGACCAAGTATCTGGACGTTTTCTGCAATACTTACAAAAGCTTGTGGATCAGAAGCTTTCATTGCTTCTCTAAGTAGAGGCAGTTCGTATCGTGTAACGATCGTCATCAATACTGTCTGCTTATCATGCTTATAAGCACCTTCTGCTTCATTGATGATCGTGATCCCTCTACGCATACAGTTTTGGATTTCATTTACTACTTTTTCTGGATGTTTCGTTACGATCATTACCTGCATCTTCTTTTGTTTAGTATAAACGACATCAGTTACTTTTCCACTGACGAAAATAGACAACGTACTGTAAAACATATATTGCCAGCCAAATAGAATTCCGGCAACAAAAACGATCAATGCATTGAAGTAGATCGAAATAGAACCAATCGACTTTCCTGTTTTTTTACGAATCGTGATACTCACGATATCTAGACCGCCCGATGATAGGCCGTTTCTCAACGCTAGCCCAATACCTAGTCCCATCACAGCCCCCCCAAACAACGCACAGATGATTGGATCGGTAGATAGGACTGTTTCCGGTAAAATATGGATACAAAGGGAGGTCAAAGTGACTGTGATAAAAGTGAAAATTGTAAACTTCTTCCCGATTTTTAACCACGCCAATACAAACAAAGGTATATTCAGTAAATACAAAGTTGTTGATACCGGTACTTCGAATCCTATCAGTGATTTTGACAAAGTCGTCAAAATCTGAGCTAGACCAGTAATACCACTTGAATAAATATGTCCTGGCTGATAAAAGAAATTCAATGCGACTGATGCGATCAACGCATAAACGATAGATACCGAAAGCTTGGTCGTGTAATCATGATAAGCCCAATTTTCGAATGTTTTTTTCATGGAAAAGCCCCGCTTTATATGTTATGGCTTCATTATAAAGTGTTTTTCAATTAAATCAAGGTTGTCAAAAGAAGCGTATTCGACAAATCCTTTTTACCTTTTTATCGGCTATTCTTCTATATTCGTTACATCAATATTCAATTCGAACAATTGTAAAGGCGAAACCATACTTGGTGCATCACTCATCACATCTGCTGCTTTTCCGTTTTTAGGAAAGGCAATGACTTCACGAATATTATCTTCTCCGGCTAATAACATTGCAAAACGGTCCAATCCTAATGCAATACCGCCATGTGGAGGGAATCCGTAATCTAAAGCTGTTAACAAGAAACCAAATTGTTCTTCCATTTGTTCTTTTGTAAAGCCTAGAGTTTCTAGTACTTTTTCTTGAAGCTCACGAGTATGAATACGGATAGAACCTCCGCCTAGTTCATAACCGTTCAAGACGATATCATAAGCTTCTGCATAGACTTTTGCAGGGTCTTCAGCCAATAACGGGATATCTTCTTCTTTTGGCATCGTGAATGGATGGTGAGCAGAGACATATCGACCTTCTTCTTCTGAAAATTCAAATTGTGGCCAATCAGTTACCCATAAGAAATTGAATTTCGATTCATCAATTAGTCCTAATTCTTTTCCTAAACGTGTCCGGATAGCACCTAATGCAGCAGCGACGATTTCACTTTTATCTGCGCCAAACATCAGCAAGTCACCTGGTTTTGCATCTGTTGCTTTAATGATTGCTTCTGTTGCTTCTCCCATGAATTTAGCAATTGGACCTTTCAATCCGTCTTCTTCTACTTTCAGCCATGCAAGCCCCTTAGCTCCGAATTGTCCTACATATTGACCTAACTGATCCATGTCTTTTCGTGAGTAGCGATCTGCAGCGCCTTTAGCATTCAATGCTTTCACGACACCGCCGTTTTCAAGAGCCATTTGGAAGACTTTGAATTCTACTTCTTTGACTGTATCGCTTAGATCGATCAATTCCATATCAAAACGTGTATCCGGTTTGTCGCTGCCGTAGCGAGCCATTGCTTCATCATAGGTCATACGAGGAAATGGCAATGTGACTTCGATACCGCGAACTTCTTTCATTACCTTCGCAATCAATCCCTCTGTGTAAGTTTGGATTTCTTCTGCTGTTAAGAACGTTGTTTCAATATCTACTTGCGTAAATTCAGGCTGACGGTCTCCACGTAAATCTTCATCGCGGAAACAACGAACGATTTGATAATAACGGTCGAATCCAGCATTCATCAGCAATTGTTTAAACAATTGAGGAGATTGCGGCAACGCATAGAAATGTCCAGCATGGACACGTGAAGGAACTAGGTAGTCTCTTGCGCCTTCTGGTGTAGATTTCCCTAGGTAAGGTGTTTCGATATCGAGAAAGTCATTATCATCTAAATAATGACGAATCGCTTTTGTTGTCGCATTTCTTAATTTGATGTTTTTAGTCATTTTTGGACGACGCAGATCCAAATAACGATATTTCAAACGTATTTCGTCACTGATTGCTTGATCATCTTCAATTTGAAATGGCGGGGTTTTTGCTTGATTCAAAATCACGATTTCACTTGCAATCACTTCGAATTCACCAGTGGCCATTTTAGGATTTACTGCATTTTCTCCGCGTCTTCTAACTTCCCCAGTCACTTCGATCACGTATTCACTGCGACATTTATCCGCGATTTCCCATGCTTCTTTGTTGATTTCAGGATTAAAGACGATTTGAACGATTCCTTCACGATCACGTAGGTCGATAAAGATTACTCCCCCAAGGTCTCGTCTTTTTTGTACCCATCCTTTTAATGTAACTGTTTGTTCTAATTGTTGTTCGGAAACTAATCCGCAATAGATCGTTCTTTGTGCCATTTATTTTTTTCCTCCTACTCGAATAAAGTCATTTCATCATAGACTTCATCAAAATGTTCATATATCTCTTCTAATGGAAAACTTTTTTCTTTTCGGCTTGCCATTGCTTTGACATTAATCGTTTGACTAGCAAGCTCATCTTCACCGATCACCAATACTAATTTGGCATTCGCTTTATCTGCTGTCTTAAATTGCGCTTTTGCTTTACGGTTCATGAAGTCGCGGTCAGCTGAAAAACCAAAGTTTCGAATCGCTTGGACCACTTTCAATGCTTCGATATTTGTTTCGTCTCCGAGTGCGACCACGTAAGCATCCAACTCATTAAATGCAGGGATAACTACTTCCTCTGCCTCCATAGTCAAGAGTAATCGCTCGATACCCATTGCAAATCCGAAGCCAGGTGTTGAAGGACCACCTAGTTCTTCCACTAGATTGTCATAACGTCCGCCTGCGCAAATCGTTGCTTGTGCCCCCATTTTTGGTGCGTCACTCATGATTTCAAAAATCGTATGTGTGTAATAATCTAGTCCGCGAACCATATTACTGTCGATTTCATAAGGAACAGCCAATGCATCCAGCATGGAAACAACGGTATCAAAATGTTTTTGAGCAGGCTCGCTTAGATAATCTAAGATAGATGGAGCTTCTGCCACAAATTTTTGATCTCGTTTGTCTTTACTGTCCAATACGCGTAATGGATTTTCATGAAGGCGGCGTTTAGAGTCTTCACTCAGCTCTGATTCAAAAGGTAAAAGATAGTCGATCAATGCTTGACGATAGGCTTGACGCGTTTCTTTATCACCTAATGAATTGATGACTAGCCGGATTTGCGTGATCCCCAACTGTTTGAAGAAATCAAGTGCCATCACCATGCTCTCCACATCAGTTGCAGGGTTTTCTGATCCAAATGCTTCTACTCCGATTTGATGGAATTGACGTAACCGTCCTTTTTGAGGGCGTTCGTAGCGAAACATTGGTCCCATATAAAAAGTTTTGAACGGTTTCGCATACTCTGGGCCGAACAATTTATGCTCAACAAAAGAACGAACGATTGGTGCTGTACCTTCTGGTCGAAGCGTCACATGGCGTTCCCCTTTGTCATAAAAATCATACATCTCTTTTGAAACGATATCCGTTGTATCCCCTACACTTCGGGATATCACTTCATAGTGTTCAAAAATCGGTGTACGCATTTCATTATACTGATAATCTCTGAATAATAAACGTGCTGTTTCTTCGACAAACTGCCATTTTTCTGATTCGCCTGGCAAAATATCATTTGTTCCTTTTGGTCTTTGGAAACTCATAGTTTTCTCTCCCTTTCTTAGCTATGTAAATAAAAAAATCACCCTTGTTCATCATGAACAAGGGTGAATGAAATTCATACACGGTACCACCTAATTTTGAAAGATTTCTCTTTCCTCTTACGAATAACGCTCGTACGCGGGACGGCTTTTCACTCGTCCATCTCCAGAGTGTCTTTAGGCTAATGAAACTTTAGATCATTTTCAGCCTCGATGATCCTCTCTTGTAAAGTTTCAAAAACTTACTCGCTCTTTCATTGACATTCGATATTACTTATAACCTACTAAAAACCAGTCTCAAAGTCAAGAGATATCTGACTATTTCCCCTCACAAAAACGTTTTAGTTCAGCTTTTTGGTATTTTGTTTTAGACTAGACAAAAAGGAGGAATCAGCTATGGCAGAAATAAGAATCGGACATTCACAAGTCTACGCAGAACAGCTTGGATTAGGAGCAAATGCCGTTGGAGGACATAATCTTTTTGACGGTTTGGAAGATGAGACAGGAAAACAAGTAGTTCGTACAGCTTTGAATAGCGGGATCAATTTGATCGATACCGCTTATGCTTACGGAAACGGCCGTTCCGAAGAACTGATTGGCGAGGTACTGAAGGAAAAAGAATATGATCGCTCACGTGTCGTCATCGCTACAAAAGCTGCTCATGTACCAAATAAAGGGCGAACATTTGATAATTCTCCTGAGTTTCTCAAACAATCGGTGGAAGATGCACTAAAACGTCTGCAAACTGATTACATCGACATTTTTTATATCCACTTTCCGGATGAAAGCACACCAAAAAATGAATCAGTTGCTACATTGCACGAATTAAAAGAAGCAGGAAAAATCCGAGCAGTCGGTGTGTCAAACTTCACGTTAGAACAATTGAAAGAAGCGAATGCAGATGGATATGTCGATGTAGTAGAAGATAAATACAGTTTGATCCATCGGCAGGCTGAAAAAGAATTATTCCCTTATCTTGAAAAAAACAAAATCAGTTTTGTTCCCTATTTTCCTCTTGCTTCCGGTTTGCTGACAGGAAAATATGAACTTGGTGAGGAAAAACAATTTGGTGAAGGAGATCCTCGAAAAAGAAATCCAGATTTCCAAGGAGAACGTTTCAGAGAAATTTTAACCGCTGTCGATGTACTTCGCCCCATTGCTAAAAGATACCAAGCCACTCCTGCGCAACTTGTTTTAGCTTGGTACATGAAGAATCCACGAGTGTCTGTAGTTATACCTGGAGCTAAGCGTCCAGAGCAAGTATCTGACAATGTCCAAGCTTTAGATTTGCATTTATCCAATGAAGATTATCAAACCATTGATGAAGCATTTCGTGGATTTTGATCAATTGACCTTATCAATTTATAGTAATATGAAAAAAGGAAGATCAGCACTGTTTGATCTTCCTTTTTTTCGATAAGTTTATGCTAATCTAATTCTTGTAAAGTAGCGCTCGGCTATTCGGATAAGTCGGAAACTGATTGAATGGAATCGTCCAATCTTGTTCAGGTACAGAGAACTCAAACTTATTTACTAGCTGATCGGAAAACACACGTAGACTATGAAGAGTGATCCATTCTCCTGCACAGCGATGCATTTGTCGAAAATTTCCCCCGCCTTGTGCAATCATCTCATATTCTTCTTTATAGGAAATATCTTTTGCTTTCCCTACATACCGTTTGATCATAAAGGAATCTGGCGCTTCAACTGTTCGTTCATCATGGTCTGTTCCATATAAATCTAAAATAACCCAACTGCCTTCTGGTATACGATAACCATCTACTTCTACTTCTTTCAGCGAAATCGCAGGTAGCATTGGGAAGAAAGGATAATAGCGTCTCATTTCTTGAATAAACGGATCTTGTAACGTCGAAAAGTCATTTTTTAATTGCTGATACAAATCTGGTCTACTGAAAAGTGCATGTCCCATCAATGCCGCCCACACAGTTAGAGCAACCGTTGGACGGATGATGTTCAATAATTCAACAGCTGCCACTTCCAGAGGTAAAAGCTGACCATCTAAATCTGTGGCATTGGCAAAAGCATATAATGCCACATTTTCTTTTCCAGCCACAGGATTTTGTCGAGCTTCTTCAATCAAGCCTTGCGCCCATTTTTCTGATTTTTTGCGATTCTCGACACCTTTTATGTGATCAATCGGAGAAGTAAACGTTCCGCTGATCATAGAGATTTGATATTCTGCTAATTTTTCGACCTCATCTTTAGAAATCGCTGATAAATTGATACCTGCCCACTCGCAAATAGATGTAAAGAAAACCATCTTACTTAAATCAAATAGTTCAAATTGACCATGCTGTGCTTCAAGTGCTTGTGTCAGATTCTTATCTAAGATACGATGATAATCTTCCATTCTTTCCGGTGTCATTAGATCCATAAAAATATTTTTCCGATGGTGATGAGCAGCTCCATCCAAAGTCTGTACTCCACCTTGACCAAAAAGTGTCTTCAATACTAATTTTGGCATAGCACCTTTTCGTTTGAAATTCCTTGGATCATAAAATACTTTTGCTGCTGATGATCCGTAGATCGTGATAGCTTCTTTATTGAAAATCTTTGCTTTGACGACGGGAGCGTCCGCTTCATGGCGTAACTCCTCCAACATGTTGTATCCTTTTTGATACAATTTTTTTAAATCTGTGATTTTGATATCTACTACTGGTACTTCTTTCATCTTCAGCAACCTCCTATAAAAAATAACTTGTATAATTTAAGCTTAACTTTTTTTCCGACTGCTGACAAAAGAAGCGCTTTTTGCAGACAAAAAAGCCACTTAAGTTAGAGTTTATCAGTCTAACTTAAGCGACGTGTTTCATAGTTTTTACTAGTGAAAACCAGATTACTTTATTTGTTTTTAGAATCAATAATGATCGTTACAGGTCCATCATTGACGAGAGAAACCGACATATCTGCTCCGAATTGTCCGGTAGCGACTGTGATGCCGCGACTTCTGATTCCTTCATTGAATGATTCGTATAAAGGAATAGCTGTTTCTGGTCGTGCGGCTTCCACAAAGCTTGGTCGATTTCCTTTTTTCGTATCCGCAAACAGTGTGAATTGAGAGATACTTAAAATTTGTCCTCCCACATCTTCTACACTAATATTCATTTTTCCTTGTTCATCTTCAAAAATACGCATTTGTGCAATTTTTTTTACCAGATAGTCCACATCTTTTTGCGTATCGGTTTCATGAATGCCTAATAAAACAAGTAGGCCGTAGCCAATTTTTCCAATTTCTTGCTGATCGACTGACACAGCAGCTTTACTTACCCGTTGAACAACTGCTCTCATATCTGTCCTCCTATCCATTCGTCCGGCGTACACTGTAGACATCAGGTACTGCTTTGATTTTATCCACGATACTCTTTAGGTGGGATAAATTCTGGATACCAACCGTCAAATGGATCGTCGCCATTTTATCTTTATTCGTCCGTGCTTCAACGCTGTTGAGATTTTTCGTTAGCGCATTGACTGTTTGAAGTACATCATTCAATAAGCCTGAACGATTATAGCCGTAAATTTCCAAATCTGCATCATACTCTTTTCGTGTATTCGATGTATCTTCCCATTCGACTTCAATCAAACGTTCTGCTACATTTGGTTTGTCAGGCTGAACATTCGGACAATCTCGACGATGAATGGATATCCCTCTGCCTTTAGTGATATAACCAACGATATCATCACCAGGAATCGGATTACAGCAGCGACTGATACGAATTAGTAAGTTTTCTACCCCTTGAATGACAACGCCACCTTCATGACGTACTTTCATTTTGTCAGGTTCTTTTTTCGGCTGATTCATGATTTCTTCTGCTTCTTGCTTTTGCTGCTCGATTTTTTGTTCTTTACGTTCTTTTTCAGTCAGACGATTGGCCATCGTCAAGGGGCTAACTTCTCCATACCCTACAGCTGCATAGAGATCATCTTCTGTTTGATAATTAAAACGATCGAGTGCTTCTTGCAGTTTGTTCTTCGTCAAAATATCTTTAGGCGTAAATCCTAGATCTGTAATACATTTGACCACGGATTCGTGGCCTTTGATCACATTTTCTTCTCGATCTTGGGCTTTGAAGAAACGTTTGATCTTATTTCTTGCTTTGCTAGTAGCAACTAATTTCAACCAGTCGCGACTTGGGCCAAATGAATTTGGAGAAGTCATGATCTCAATGATATCTCCGTTTTTCAATTTGTAATCAAGCTGCACCATTTTGCCATTTACTTTTGCACCAGTGGTTTTGTTACCGATATCTGTATGGATACTGTATGCAAAGTCCAATGGTCCGGATCCTTTTGGTAACTCAGTAACGTCTCCTTTTGGTGTGAAGACGTAGACTTTATCACTAAAGATATCTCCTTTTACGCCTTCCATAAATTCAGAAGCATCATAGCTTTCGTCTTGAAGTTCGAGTATCTCATGGAACCAGCTTAATTGTTTCGTCATACCATCTGGTTCTACTTTTTCATTTTTTCCTTCTTTATAGGCCCAGTGTGCAGCAACCCCGAATTCAGCGATTTCATGCATTTCCTGTGTTCGGATTTGAATTTCTACCGGATTTCCTGCCGGACCGATCACGGTAGTATGCAAAGATTGGTACATATTAGCTTTTGGCATGGCAATATAATCCTTAAATCTGCCGGGCATTGGTTTCCATTTTGTGTGGATTGCTCCTAATACAGCATAACAATCCTTGATTGAATCTACGATCACTCGAATAGCTAGCAAGTCATAAATTTCGTTGAACTGCTTTTTCTGATCTTTCATTTTACGATAGATTGAATAAATGTGTTTTGGCCGTCCATAGATTTCTGCAAAAATCCCCAGCTCTTCTGTCGCTATTCGAATATCTTCAACAGTACCACTTACGTATTTTTCACGTTCTTCTCTCTTCGTCTGCATCAAGTGGACGATACGGTAATACTGTTTTGGATTTAGATAACGAAGTGCTGTATCTTCTAATTCCCATTTGATCCGGCTGATCCCTAGACGATGTGCAAGAGGCGCATAGATTTCTAAAGTTTCCTGAGCGATCCTTCTTTGCTTATCTTCTCGCAGGTGCTTCAACGTACGCATGTTATGTAGTCTATCAGCTAATTTGACCATGATAACTCGTAAATCTTGAGCCATTGCTAGCAGCATCTTTCGGTGGTTTTCTGCTAGCTGCTCTTCGTGGGATTTATATTTTATTTTCCCTAATTTGGTTACGCCGTCCACTAACATAGCAACGTCATCGCCAAATTCTTCTCTCAGATCTTCTAAAGTGATTTCTGTATCTTCAACAACATCATGTAAGAAGCCTGTAGCCACTGTATGGGGATCCATTTTTAAATCTGCTAATATACCTGCGACTTGGATAGGATGAATAATGTAGGGTTCGCCTGATTTTCTAAACTGTCCGTCATGTGCAGCAGTCGCGTATTCGCATGCTTTCTCAACAAATGCTACATGTTCGGGACCCATGTATTGACTAACGAGCTTTATGACACCGGGTCCCGTTAAAATTTCTTCTTTTGTCACAGGAATCGATCCCCCTTTCTTTTTTCGGTAAAACGGGAATCGGGACAAATATCTGTTTGATAATTGTCCCAAAATCCGTGCAGTTATACGTTTTTTTACGGAAATGTTCGCTTTTTAAAAGCTTTTTCAAACGATTTTTCGTATCCATTGTATAAATAATTGTTTCTATTATACAAATTGTTGACTATTTTTTCAATTCTTTCTGTCGATACTCTTTTATTAATGAAGAACGTTAGCTGAAAGAAGGATTCATTAATTCCCATTGATAGCTAGCAGCACTTAATAAATAAAGAGGTGCTGTTTCTGTACGAAGGATTCTTGGTCCTAATCCACAAAGTATCCCTTTGTGTTCTACAAAATAATCGACTTCATCGCGGGATAATCCACCTTCTGGTCCAAAGACAGCTAAGATTCGACTATCTGGTTTTGTTTCACTAAGAATTTTGGCTGCATTTGATTTTTCGCCTTGCTTTGCTGATTCCTCATAAGCAACCAAGACCACGTCATAATCATCTAGCCGCTCAAATAAATCTTGTTTCGTTTCCAATAACTCTACTGATGGCACGATCTGCCGATGGGATTGTTCCGCTGCCTCTTGAGCAATCTTTTCAAGCCGTTGTTGTCGTTTCATACGTTTTTTTGCATCCCATTTAACGACAGAGGCTGATGCCGGGAAACCAAGAAAAGCTTGCGCTCCTAATTCAGTGGATTTCTGAACGATCCAATCCAGCTTTTCCCCTTTAGGATAGCCACTCGCTATGGTAATCGAACTTGGCAGTTCCTTTTGATTTTCTTCTTTTTTAATTTCTTTCAGATAAACAGCCTCTTCAGTAATCTCCGTGATTTCTGCAACAATGGCTATTTGATCATTGAATGCCAAAAAAACTTCATCCTCGGGTTCCATCCTCATAACCCGTACAATGTGGTGATAGTTTTCCCCTTCTAAAACAAAATAGTCTTTTGATTCATATGATTCTTTTAAAAAATACCGCTGCATCTATTCCACCTCTGGTTTTTTCAAAATAATTGCATACCAGTCTTTTTGCTGGAAAATTTGATCCACGATAAACCCTTGTTCTAACATGGCATCCAGAACCATTTGCTTCTTCTCTTCAATGATTCCTGAAACGATCAGCGTGCCTGTTTGCTTCAGTAAACGCCAAGCATCTGGGATCATCAATAAGATGATATCTGCTAAAATGTTCGCAACGATTACATCACTTTCAATCTCGATTCCTGTCAAAAGATCGTTAGCTGATACATGGACATCTTTGGCTATTTCATTCATATCCATATTTTCTTTCGCCGAACGAACGGCTACTTCGTCTAAATCAAAGGCATAGACATCTTTTGCACCAAGATATTTTGCTGCAATACTTAGCACGCCCGACCCAGTTCCCACATCTAGCAATGTTTCACCACCACGCAAGACTGTTTCTAGTGCTGTCAATGTCAAGGAAGTCGTGGGATGAGTGCCTGTGCCAAATGCCATACCAGGATCTAGTGTGATAATTTTTTCTAGAGGATCTTCTGTCTGGTAGTTTTCCCAGCTTGGCGCAACCGTCAGCATTCGCGTAATACGCACCGGATGATAGTATTTCTTCCAGGCTGTTGCCCAGTTGCTTTCCTCTACTTCACTAACTGTTACTTTATTTTTTCCAATAGCTAGACCAAACTCAGGTAATTGTGTGATACGATCTTTGATAAAAGGCAAGATTTCCGGTAAGAAAGTCGTTTCCGGAAAATAAGCCATGACTAGTGCGCCTTCTTTCAGCGATGTAAAATCATTTTTATCTAAAATCTCACCATATTGATCCGACTGAAAATGTTCAACATCTAAAGAATCTTCAATCGCGACACCACTCGCCCCTGCCTCCATCAAAATATTAGCAACTGCTTCGACTGCTTCACTTTCAGTTTCTACTTTTACTTCATTCCATTTCATATCTGTCACTCCTTAATAACTTGGGTACGGTAAATAAGTATCTGCTTCATTTTGCTGTTTTACTTCTACTAATTCTGCTAGTTGTTGATTATCCCAGTGAAGCTCGAATACAGCTTCGTCATCGTCTTCATCCAAAAAATCAAGCAAATCGCTTTGCCCTTGAGCTAATACTTCATTTAGATATTCCACTAAAGAATCAGCTACTGATTTTGCCAACCCTTTTTTTCCTTCATAAGGGATTACTGCTAGATAATTGCGTTCATCAAAAACAGATTTCTGAGGATTAAAAAGAAGTACGCCGTCTTCAAATTCGATAATTGGTTCTTGCGAAACGATCCCTTCTGCATCATCAATCTCAAATTGTGCTTTATTTTCTGCAAACAAGCGAACAACGATCTCGATCGTATGATTTTTTGTATCCCAATCTAAAGCTACATCATAGTCTGTCACTTGTTTTTCAATTATTTCATCTAAATATGTTAATAGATCCTTCTTTTTCATTTTCTTTCCTCCAACCCCAATCTTTCTCGATTTGGTTTTTTCTTTGTAAAGAGATATAAGGATTTCCCGACACAACAAAACGCAACGGCTTTTCTGTCCATACACCTTTGTTTGGGATACCGATTCTAGGCAAAGCATTGATCTTTTTTGGTGTCTTTTTTTTCTCAAAAACTAAGCGTAACGAACTATCTGCTATAGACTGACCATAAAGTTCTTGAGGAATTGCTAATGCTTCCACTAATTTTCCCGGACCGTTGCTGATATCTGGACCAGTTTTTCCGCCACGATTTTTACTCATTTGATCAATCATTGCGGCGGGTTCGATTGCACGTATCATTACTCCTTGAGGAATCCCTTCTGGCTGAGTAATGATGTTCAAAATCCGATGAGTATGCATCGTGTAAAGGTAGATCGTACCTGGTTTTTCATACATTGCCCGCACACGCGGTGTTCTTCTTAAACCATAGCTATGGGCGGCCTCGTCTTCTGGACCTAGGTATGCTTCCGCGTCTACAATATATCCAGCTAATCTTCCTTCTGGTGTGTCATGCTCCAAATACATCCCCAATAAATCCCGTGCCACTTCTGGCGTCGTTTTATTCCAAAAAAATTCATCTATCTTTTGTTTATCCGTCATTTTTCTCACCTACTTTATCATACACAATATTAGTTGGATAAGCTATGAAAACAAAACAACAGAAGGCTGTTCTTTCTAGGCATCTTGCTAAATATGATATAATTAAGGGACGTAAAAACAAGAAGGAGGAAAATCCTATGCAACAGCCATTGGCTTATCGCATGAGACCTCGAACGATCGATGAAGTCGTTGGTCAGCAGCATCTAGTCGGGGAAGGAAAAATCATACGCCGCATGGTCGATGCTCGCATGCTCTCTTCCATGATTCTATATGGACCTCCTGGTACTGGAAAAACGAGTATCGCAAGTGCGATCGCCGGCTCTACTAATTATGCATTTCGCATGCTAAACGCCGCTACAGATTCAAAAAAGGATCTACAAGTTGTAGCGGAAGAAGCAAAAATGAGTGGTACAGTGATCCTCTTATTGGATGAAGTACACCGATTAGATAAAACAAAACAGGATTTTCTGCTTCCTCATTTAGAAAGTGGCCGAATCATCTTGATCGGAGCGACTACTGAGAATCCTTATATTACCATCAATCCAGCGATCCGCAGCCGTACACAGATCTTTGAAGTCAAACCATTAACAGAACAAGACATCCAGTTGGCAGTCGAACATGCTTTAAGGGATAAAGAACGCGGCCTTGGACAACAAGCAATCCAGTTAGACGAAGATGCTCTTCTTCACCTTTCGCGTGCAACGAACGGCGATTTGCGGAGTGCATTGAATGGGCTGGAACTGGCTACACTATCGACTCCTTCAGATAAAGAAGGAAGGATTCATCTTACACTGTCGATCATTGAAGAATGTGTCCAAAGAAAAGCTCTTACCCATGACAAAAATGGAGATGCTCATTATGACGTTATTTCGGCTTTTCAAAAATCGATTCGTGGAAGTGATGTGGATGCTGCACTTCATTATCTCGCCCGTTTAGTTGAGGCAGGTGATCTGGCAAGTATTTGCCGGCGTCTGATGGTTATCGGTTATGAAGATATAGGTTTAGGTAATCCTGCTGCTGCGGCTCGTACAGTGAACGCTGTATTAGCTGCTGAAAAATTGGGATTGCCTGAGGCACGTATCCCACTAGCAGACGTCGTCGTCGATCTTTGCTTGTCGCCAAAATCCAATTCTGCCTACATGGCATTAGATGCAGCACTTGCTGATATTCGAGAGGGCAAAGCTGGAGATGTTCCTGATCATTTGAGAGATAGCCATTACAAAGGTGCGAAATCACTCAACCGTGGCGTGGGTTATCAGTATCCTCATCATTTTGATCAGGCTTGGGTCAATCAGCAATATTTACCAGATAAACTGAAGAATGCTCAGTATTATCAGCCAAAAGATACAGGGAAATATGAACAGGCTCTGGGTCAACAGTATTACCGTATAAAAGAGTGGAAAAAGCATCCTCCAAAAAACTAGACAAGAAAACGGTTCTGTTTCTGCGAGCTCTCTCATTGCTCTTTTTAAATTCATATGCTACTATAGAGGTGGGAAATCTGTGATGTTCGAATTGTCCTCTTTGTGTGTTGACCGAACATTTTTATTGATATCTTGGGACCCGTCTTGTGTCACTGCTGGTAACATGCCTTATCATTTGGTAGTTCGAAGCTACGACCATGGGACCCACCTGCTTGAATTCGCGGGATCAATACTACAGGACAAACAACGGCATTAACGGAGATTACCATCTTTTAAAGAATAAAGCAATTTGCTCTTGGCAAATTGCTTTTTCTATTTGTTGCTTATTTTGGAGGATTTGTTCATGATTAGGATTTTAATGATTATCGCCACTTTAGTATTATTATTCGTTAGCTATTATTTATTTAATAAACAGGATATCTTTTTTGTATTGATCAACAAAAATGATAAAAATCAAGGATTCCTACAATTTTACGGTGCTGCATATGCTGTTTTAGGCGTAATGGGTATTTTAACAGCTTTTTTCAATCAACGCTTTATTGCCTTGGTCTTTTTACTGATCGTAATTATTGTTTCTGCCACCTTCAGTATCCGATTTGCAAAAAAAATTGCTGAACCAAAGCAGTAAATAATTCTCTTTTTCCCTAAAGTGTTCTACAATAAAAGAGTACAATACGATTGACTTGAGGAGTGAATGCTTATGTTACAACAATACAAAAAAATCATGGTTGCCGTAGATGGTTCTGATGAAGCTGAATTAGCTTTTAAAAAGGCGGTCAATGTAGCTATCCGAAATAACGGAGAACTTCTATTAGCACATGTCATTGACACACGTTCTTTCCAAACCGTTTCATCCTTTGATGGAATGCTTGCAGAACAAGCTACTGAAATGGCAAAGCAAACATTGGCAGATTATGAAAGCAATGCGAAGAAAGCTGGCTTGAATAATGTAACCTCTGTCGTAGAATATGGCTCACCAAAACAAATTATTGCCAGAGAAATCCCAGAAGATAATCAAGTAGATTTGATTATGTTAGGAGCCACAGGATTGAATGCTGTAGAACGTTTATTTATTGGTTCTGTTTCTGAATATGTTATTAGAAACGCAGCTTGCGATGTGCTTGTTGTCCGAACTGATTTAGAAAACCAATTGCCAGCTAAAGACCACACCAAAGCTTAACACGTAGACGACCTGCCAACTATCGGCAGGTTTTTTTGCACAAAAAACCGTGATAAAAACAAAAGACGCGGCAAGCACTCATCGGTCTTTATAATGTTTAAAATAAAGGGAAAACAGTCAATGAGTTCAAGTAAAATAAAAAAAGTGAACACCAGGGCGATTAGTCGCCCTGGTGTGGTTTAAAACGACCTAAGCATGCCAAAGCTTATTGGTTCGTCAATGTGGAAGTTTCCGATGAATCTGATACGAAAAAATATGAAGTATCGATGGCGGATACCGATTTTATCGCCAAACTAAAATTTTATTTCGGGTTCGGGTACCGCGAGAAGGCAAGTGCTACATTCGGTAAATCATTCAAGAATTGATGAAAGGCTACCGCTTGCCATTGCAACCACAACGATACTCCTGAACGCGATGTTGGTGAGATTTCCAAAGAGAAGAGCTGTTTAATGCAACGGTATTAAGCAAATGGCAAAAGGAAGTCATGTAGACAAAGTTTTTTATCAAACACCATATGATTTCGCCTGAACGCTGGTTTAGCTCAGAATACAATGATGTGGTCCACGAGACATTACCCTCAGTCAGATAAAAAAAGCTCTCTGACAGAATTACACATCGATAAATATTAAGTAAATGTCAGCGCTAGTTGAACTTTCTGACACTTTCAGGTACACTGGAAAAGACAACTACACGAAGGAGGGAAAATACTATGATGCGCATGACTAAAATAACAAGTAATGAAAATTACCAACGATACCATATCGCATTTAGCCATGCAATTGGTTTTACAGTTGCTGTTGACGGGACAAGTTTGTCCAAAACAGTTGAATTCACGTAAAATCAATGGCCATCTCAAGGTATTTTTCTCATGATAATCTGAGTTTAAATAACACAGGCCATGGATAACCATGGCCTTTTTGAGTGGTCTCAAGGAGAGAGATCATGATCATACAAGCAATTTCTATTAAAAAAACAATCGGCGGGAATCCATTATTTGAGGATTTATCCTGTCAAATTGAAGCTGGTGAAAAAATTGCCTTAGTCGGTATCAACGGAACTGGCAAATCAACCTTTTTACAAATCTTGACCGGCAGAGAAGGTGTCGACAGCGGTGTTATCAGTCGCAAAAAAGGCTTAAAGATCGGGACGGTCGAACAAGAACTTACAGTTTCCGAAGCGACCGTCAACCACTACTTGCTCCATTCTGCCGCTGAGATACAGGACCTCAAACAGCAAATGAGTCGCTACGAAGCATTGATGACAGAACCAGATACAAACTTAGAGAAGTGTCTGGCCCGTTACGGTGAGCTGCAGCATCGCTTTGAAGAACTAGGCGGTTACGTATTAGAAGACCGGATTGCAGCGATCTTGCAAGGCTTAGGGATTCCACACCGTCAGGAAGCACGGTTAACAGAACTTAGCGGAGGCGAACGAGTTAAAGTCGCTTTAGCCAAAATTTTAGCAGCCGATGCCGATTTACTTTTACTCGATGAACCGACCAATCATTTAGATCTTAACAGTATTCGCTGGTTGGAAAACTATTTACAGAATACAAAAAAATCGGTTCTGGTCGTTTCTCATGATCGGCAATTTCTCGATCAAGTCACCACAAAAACATGGGAACTGGAAGAAGGTGCATTGATTGAGTATCCCGGAAACTACAGCCGTTTTCGAGTCTTGAAAGAAGCTCGCTTGGCTGAGCTGACAAAAAATTACGAACTGCAGCAAAAAGAAGTCCAGCGGTTGAAAGTCATGATTCGTCGTTTTCGTCAGTGGGCACATGAAGGAGACAATGAGTCCTTCTTCAAAAAAGCCAAAGAACTGGAACGCCGCCTGGCGAAACTGACACTCGTCAAACCGCCACCTCCCCCGAAAAATCGGCTGCAAAGCTTGTCTAATGGTGGAAAATCTGGCAAAGAAGTTTTCATCATTCAAAACTTGCACCAGCAGTACGCTGATCAAGTACTATTCAAAGACAGCAGTTTTGCAGTCTATCGTGGAGATCATTTAGCCATCATCGGCGACAATGGTGCAGGAAAATCAACCTTACTCAAATTATTACTCGGTGAGGAAAAGCCTTACGGTGGCACCATCAAATTAGGTAGTAGCTTGCAAATCGGTTATTTGCCGCAGCAGCTGCAGTTTGCCGATCCCGATAGCCGTTTGCTGGCTTACGCCATCACATTGACTGGAAACGAAGAAGTCGCTCGACGGCAATTAGCCAAAAGTGGCTTTTATCAAAGCGATGTGGGTAAACGGATCAAAGATTTATCCGGTGGTGAAAAAATCCGTTTGGCGTTGCTGAAACTCTTTTTAGAAAAAATCAACGTCCTGATTTTGGATGAACCAACCAATCACCTCGACAGCTATGCTCGAGAAGAAATTGAAGAAATGCTGCAAGACTATCAAGGAACGCTCCTAGCAGTCAGCCATGACCGCTACTTTTTGCAGCAACACTTCCAAGAAGCACTCGTTATTGATCAGGAGCAGATCAGCCGCCAGCCGCTCGGCCAACTGATTGACTAGGACGTTTTTTCGCAACAAAAAACTTGATTTTCATACCTGTGCTTTCACGATTCAGGCAAAGTACAGGTGGAAAATCAAGTTTTTATTATTCGATCAATGAATGTTTCGGATCGGTTTTCTAGCTAAACATAAAGCGAAGAATAAAGTCGACAGCCCACGAGGCTGATCTAAAAATGTTTTTTCTTTTTACATATGTAATGTCCCTTATAAAGATGAATGAAAATAAAATATTGGGATTTTCCTGAAAATCAATAAATAAAATGCCAGTCTTTTCCCTTTTGACCACTTTTCCAAGCAAAATTCCCTAAGAAGATCCTGTAAAAAAGAAGGGAAATTGAAGTTAAATTACCATTTTGCGGTCTTCTCCGCAAAAAAAACACATGCAAGAATTCCCTCTTGCATGCGTTTCATCTTTTATCCTAACGAATGCTTTGGCTTAGCCGCGCAGACGCTCCACATCACGGGCAATCATTAGTTCCTCATCTGTTGGGATCACTAATACTCTTACTTTTGATTCTTTTGTAGAGATATCTACTTCTTCACCACGCAATTCATTCAACGCTGGATCGATTTCACAACCAAACCAAGACATACCTTTGATGATTTCACTACGTACATGTCCGTCATTCTCGCCGATACCAGCAGTAAAGACAATTGCATCAACACCATTCATCGTTGTCACATAACCGCCGATGTATTTTCGGATGCGGTCCACGAAAATGTCATAAGCTAAACGAATATGTTCTTTTTCATAGTTCTTTTCAAGATCACGCATATCACTAGACAATCCTGTTAGGCCTAGCAGACCAGATTTCTTGTTCAAAACATTGATCATTTCATCAATATCAATCTCTAATTTTTCCATTAAATATGGGAGAACAGCTGGATCGATATCACCTGAACGTGTACCCATTGTCACCCCAGCTAATGGTGTGAATCCCATAGAAGTATCCATGGATTTACCTCCATCGACTGCTGTGATCGATACACCATTTCCTAAGTGGCAAGTGATGATTTTTAGTTCTTCGATCGGTTTGTTCAATAATTTTGCCGCACGTTCCGACACATAACGATGACTTGTGCCATGGAAGCCATATTTTCTTACTTTGAAATCTTCATAATAAGACACCGGTAAGCTATATAAATAATTTTGCTTTGGCATTGTTGAGTGGAAAGATGTATCGAATACAGCCACACTCAAAATGTCAGGTAAAATCTTTTTAAACGCTTTGATCCCCATTAAGTTTGCAGGATTATGCAAAGGAGCAAATTCTGCTAATTCAGCAATGCGGTCCATTACTTTCTCATCGATCACTACTGAATCCCCATAAGTTTCTCCTCCGTGAACAACACGGTGCCCTACTCCGGTGATTTCATCATAAGAGCTTAAAATTTGCAGTTCAATCAACTGATCTAACAGCATTTTTACTGCTACTTCGTGGTTTTCGATATCCATGATTTGTTCGAATTTTTGATTATCGCCGTACTTGATGGTAAAAATAGAATCTTGTAAACCGATACGTTCGACGATCCCTTTCGCAACTACGGTTTCTTCTGGCATTTGATATAATTGCCATTTCAAACTTGAACTCCCAGCATTGATTGCAATTGTTTTAGACATATGACTCTCCTTCTCGTTGAATGATTACAGAGCAGATGATTTCCAGTTTTTAAACTCGTTGAAAAATTCCGTCACCTTCTCTGGTTCTTTTAATGAAGCAAGTTTCACAAGCAAGACTTCTTTTACTTGTTGTGCTTGTGGTCCTTTTTTCTGTAAGATCAAAATACTTTTTTGCGATTGTTTATTACGGAACAATTCATCTGGCAATTGAATCATTCCTTGAAGATAACCTTCTTCTTTAAACCATTTTTTGATTTCTTCACTTTGATCCGTTTCTAAAAATCCACTCGGCATCAAAAACAAACCAAAACCATCCGGCTTCACATATTTCATTGATTGCTCTAGCAATAAATGATGTGCATAACTATGGCCTTCTTCGGTACTTGTTAAAAACTCTTTTGCTTTTTCGTCATTCGGATAATAACCGATTGGCAAATCGCTGATTGCAAAATCGACAGGATCTATTAATAATTCCTGCAACCCGTCTTGATGAAAGTATTGAACATTTGCTTGTGTCAAATCACTTGTAGAAGCTGCGACAGCCAACAATGTATCATCAATATCCACACCAATTCCTTCTGTTTGGTACCCCGCATTCGATAGGTTTAAAAGAACTGTTAATAACAAGTTGCCCATTCCTGCCGCAATATCCAGAATCTTAACCGGTGCTTTTTTATTTGTGTATAGTTGTTCAATAAGAAAAACAAATAAAAAACCGATACTATCAGGAGTGAGTTGATGGTTCGCCTGCAAATGTTCTGTCTGGCTGCCCTTCAATAAAAGTAATTGAGACAGTCTGCGCCATTCTTCTGGCTCGAAAGAAAGTTTCTTCAACTCTTCATAAAGAGCTGTGATCCGTTGCGTTGTCTCTTTTGTCGGCACTCCATCCACCACACGTACTTGATAATCATCTATTAAATTTTCTGCATTTTCGACATAGGCTTCTAAAAAGGAAGTTCCCAATGCATTCTGTAAAAGCTGAATAGCTTCCAGGTTTTGATTAAACCCTTGTTCCATTTTTTCTGGTAACATGGTGCACCTCATTTCTAGATATATTATAACAATTTTTTCACCTGTTTAATTCTATCGAACAATTGACAAAATTTCAATCGTTTTCACTGTTTTTTATTTGTGAAACGGCAAACATTTTTTTATTAAAAACAGTGTTATAACAGAAAAGAGGGCGTTTTCACGAACATTCCATCATTCTGTACTAGTATCTGTATCATTTTTTACTTCTTCTGTGAACCGAAAGATAAACGGTGAGACTTCCACCTCTAAGAATAGGGACTGTTGTACCCACTGATATGTTACAGATCCAGTTGTGTAGTAAAAAACTCCTTCCGAACTTTCGGCAAGCGTAGACTGTTCCGATAAAGCCATCTGCTTCATTATTTTTGCTATATAATAATTTTTGATTCGTATATTAAGATCCATTGACAAACGGTAGCTTTCTAATGCTGCCATCAATAAAAACGTACATAAAAGAAATAAAAGCAAGACAGAAAATAAAATAGAGCCCTTATAACATTTTCTACTGATCGTTTTTTGTCCATATGGCATATCCATCTTCTCCATTTTCAAAGTGTACATAAAAAGAAATTGTGTGTTCTTTTTCCAATAATTGAAGCTCAGTGATACTTGTTAACATAGGTTGATGTCCGCCGGAAGTTCTTCTTTTACGTATCATTGCCTGATATCTTTCGATGATATACTGTTTATCCTCGATCGTGTAGTGCAGTTGCTGATTTTTCACAGAGACATTGTGACTGCTCTTGAGTTCTTCTTCTAATTGTGCTAAAAATATTAGCCACTCTTTTTGATCTTTACGCTGCAAAAATTCACTTACTTGGATGGTTTGCTGAATCAAAAGATTGAATGTGAGCAATAGACTGCTCAATATCATCAGTCCAATTAGACATTCAATCAGCGTAAATGCTGGAATTACTTGTTTTTTCAATACTGATCGCTTCTTTCTCCATATTGACAAACACTTTTTCGATTACTCCATTATTATCGACAATTTGGATATCGTATGGGATCATTTCTTCCCTTCGCTCTGGTCTTTTGTGATACATCCGCTGCGTCTTGATATCTTCATAAATCATTCGAATAAATAGCAGTTCCTCCCCACTTTTCTTTTCTGCCTGAAGCAAAAACAGCTGGCCAAAGCTCACTAAGTAGACACAGACAGAAGCGATCATAAGCGCTGTAAGGGACTCCAACAAAACAAATCCTGTTTTATTCAATTCTTTTTGTATAGCGACCACTCCCTATCTGGAATTGATACGTAATCGTCCGCTCTTTTTCTTCCCAATAAAATTGATAAGCTTTTAGTGAACTTTCATTCCCGGTTCTAGCAGCAAAAGTAATAGAAGCATGGCGTTTCAAGGTAATCTCATCAGGAATATCTAATACTTCCCAATTTATTTTATCTGGATTCGGAACATGAAAAATGATTTGATTCTCTTCACTATTCCAATAAAAGCCTGTTTGGATCTGATTCACAATAGCGATTTTTTGCGTAGAATAGATTCGTTTTTCAAATTGGCCGAAAAATTGATAGACTGCCAATTCATTCTTCCATGCAGAAAATGCGAGAACTGGAAAAGAAAGGATCGTTGTAAGTAATAAAATCAGTAAGAGTGATTCAAACAACGTATATCCTGATGCTAAAACCTTACCTTCAAGGCCGCTGATAGATTTCTGCATGTTCTCGTTTGATATAGCCTTCATTCAACAATTCCTCCACAGTAGGAACTCTTCCATTATTTTGAAGCGCATAGAGCTCTTTTTGTGTGTCTACCAACTGGATGATCGCTTCACGACTTTCTTGGTCTACATGATTCCTATAACGCGACAAATTAGGGACGAACAACAACACTAATACACTGATGATCAGTAAGACGATTAGCATTTCGATCAATGTAAAACCGCTATAATAAGATATTTTTCTCTTTTTCATGGCAAAACCTCCTCTATGCTTCCGTAAACAGGTAATAAAACAGCGGCATAAACTAATAAAATCAAAGCCGCTACGCCCAAAAAAATGATTGGCTGAATAAAATGCATCCAGTGATGAAGACGTTTGAAAAGCTGTTTTCTTGTCCATTCGCTGTAAAAAATCAGTTCTTTACCTAAACTTCCCTTTGCCTCTCCCTGTAAAACAATTTTACTGAATTCTTCTGATAGAAAACGATAATTCTGGAACTGCTCAGCCAATGACATACCTGCCTCCAATCCTTGAATCAACTTAGAGGCAAGATGCTGAATCAGACTTTCTTGTTTCGTTTCCTTTAAGCAGACTATGATTTGCCTTAATTCGAAACCTTCATGAAAAAGCTTTCCAATCTCTAGTGACAAATAAGCCGATTGATACAAGGAATATATCGGTCCAATCAATAATTGTCTGCTTATCCATTCACTCTGATCAACAGGAGACAACTTCATCAGACGATACCTTACTAGTAAAGCCAATAGAGTAACCGCTAGGATGAATAGTAGAACATACCAATGAAAGACTTGTATCAGCTGAATACCCCAATGCTCTTGCATGACCATTCCTGAACCAATAAGCTGAGGCAAAACGAACAACCGCATACTAAACAAGATACCTAGCAAAAAGGTGAGCAATAGCATCGGATATGCAAGCAGCTTTTTCAAATCATTGCGAAATCCTTCAACAAGCCGAAACTGTTTGGCAATTTCCAACAAAGTTGTCGGCAGATTCCCATGACGTTCAGCTAACTCGATCTGTACCAGTTGCTCTGCTCCATATCCTATTTGCGAAAGTACCTCACTAAACGCTTGCCCTTCCTTTAGCTGATGTTGGATATTTGCCAAAATAACAGGTGGAAACGAACGGATCGTGAGTAATAAATAAAGGGATTCTTGCAGACTAAAACCAGATAAAAGCAGTTCTCCCATGGTTTGTGCAAACTGGTTTTGCTGGCTTCTTGTTAATCCTTTAGAATAGTTCTGACTGCCAAATATTTTCCTGAGCTTCTTCATAACTTTCCTCCCATGATTTTTTTACTGATTCTTCCTCCATAAATTGATAACTCCATAAAACAGAAGGATGGTGATTGGCATCTTCCAAAAGTTCTTGATAAATGACACCAGCTAAACATTCAGATAGCTCTTCTTTTTTCTTTGTCAGTTCATGGATTCTGACCAATGTACCTTCAAGATTGCGTGCATGTACGGTTGCAAAAACCCGGTGCCCTGTTAGTGCTGCTCTTACCGCAGCATGTGCAGTTGATTCATCTCTTATCTCGCCAATGATTAGCAAGTCTGGACGATGCCGTAATGCGAGTTTCAAAAGTGTATCATAAGTCTGTGCTATTTTCGGATTGATCTGTAGCTGCAGAAAAAACGGTTCTTCTATCTCTACAGGATCTTCGATAGTAATCACTTGCAATTTTTCTTCCAAAGCCAACCGATACATTAGAGAAGTCTTGCCTGATCCGACTGGTCCGCTGAAAAGGTATAATCCACGTCTGACGGTTTTCTGTAAAATAGTTGCAAAATCTCGAGAACTAAAGCAACGATGGGGTGTTTCAAAAGTACCGTATAATAGCCGAATCACTAAACTCTCTCGTTGAAGGTAATCTCCTACAGAAGACAACCGCAGACGAACTTCCTGTTTTTCTAAAGAATAAGTAAATGCACCTAACTGAGCTTTTCTTTTTTCTCCGATATCCATCTGTCCCAAATACTTAAATCTTGAGATCAGTTGCTGTCCATCTGCCGAAGAGACTTTCTTCCAGAATGTTCGTTTTTTTCCATAGCGAAAATAGATGTAAAATACTTCTGAAGCTGGCAATATATATACGTCTTGGGCATGTTTGGCAAAACTTTCACTTATCATTTGATCCGATAATCGTTTTATTTCCATTATTCTCCCCTCCACAAAAAACATACGTCTTTTTGATCTTTTTGTTTCAAATAAAATGAATTTACAAAAAAATATTGGCAAAAGCCGAATTTATGTTATACTTATAAAAATTTATCTTGGGAGGCACTCCATTGGAAACAACATTAAGGAAATATATCGAAGTAGCAAGTAAAAAAAAGCCTGCTGACCTAGTGATCAAGCATGCTAAGATCGTCAACGTCTTTACGAAAGAAATCATGGAAAAAGATGTAGCAATCTGCGAAGGAATGATCGTAGGAATCGGTGAATACGAAGGAAAAAGCGTACATAATGCTAATGGGCAATATCTAGTGCCAGGATTCATCGATGGCCATGTGCATATCGAAAGCTCACTTTTATCACCAAGCGAATTTTCAAAAGTATCCTTGCTTCATGGAGTTACTACTGTAGTGACAGATCCCCATGAAATAGGAAACATTGCTGGGAGTACAGGTCTTGAGTTTATGATAGAAGATGCAAGACAAACACTCATGAATATCTTTTTTATGCTACCTTCTTGTGTACCTGTAACCCCTTTTGAGACCAATGGTGCAAATTTAAATGCAAAAAAATTAGCCCCTTTTTTACAAAAACCCGAAGTTTTAGGCTTAGCTGAAGTCATGAACTATCAAGCAGTAGCAAATAATGAAACAGACATCCTAGAAAAGATCCAATTGATGCACCAGCATAAGAAAAAAATTGACGGGCATGCAGCTGGTATCGGCATGGAAGAGTTAAATGTTTATCCTGCAGCAGGTATTCGGACGGATCATGAAGCTACAACTGCAAAAGAAGCTAAAGAACGTTTGGATCTTGGTATGTATTTAATGGTTCGAGAAGGGACCGTTGCAAAAGATCTGGCATCGCTACTACCGGCGATCACACCTGAAAATTCAAGAAGATGCTTCTTTGTCACCGATGATAAACTGATCAATGATTTAGTAAAAGAAGGATCAATCGATCATATCGTCCGTCAAGCTATTGCACTTGGAATCGATCCATTACAAGCCATTCAGATGGCAACATTGAATGCAGCAGAATGTTTTGATTTGAAAACACTAGGTGCGATTGCCCCTGGGTATCAAGCTGATTTCTTCTTAACAGACGATCTTACCAAGCTGCCAATTCATGAAGTTTTCTATAAGGGAACATTAGTTGTTCAATCTGGGCAACTCCAAGACCATTTATTTGCTGATCATTCAAATTCATATACGTGTTGTCTGCCAAAACTAAACGCTCAACCATTAAATCCACATTCGTTAGAGCTGCTTCTTTCTTCTTCACAAGCCCATGTGATCGAAATTATCCCGAATAGTCTAGTGACTAAAGATTTGGTAGAAAAAGTGGACCGACAAGGCGAACGATTCATTCCTTCAATCGAAAAAGACCAATTAAAGATTGCGGTGATCGAGCGTCACCATCAAACGGGAAACATTGGATTAGGCATAGTGAAAGGATTTCAGCTGAAACAAGGAGCGATAGCGACAACGATTGCCCATGACTCGCATAATCTAGTTGTCGTTGGGACAAACGACGAGGATATGCTGTATGCTGCTAATCTTTTGATTCAAAAAGGTGGCGGGATGACCGTTGTCAACAAACAGCAGGAAATAGCTTGTGTTTCTCTTCCTATAGGCGGAATCATGACACAGGAACCTTTTTCGATCGTCTATGAACAGTTGAATGAATTAATAACTAAAGCACATCAACTAGGAGCAGCTAAAACCTTTGATCCTTTTTTGACACTTTCTTTCTTAACATTATCTGTCATACCCGAATTGAAGATCACCGACAAAGGATTATTTTCATTTTCTCGCTTCCAATTGATTCCACCTTGTGGAAAAACCGATGAAATAAATACATTTTAAATCAAATAAATCCCAGAAAATACATTACATCTGTAATGTTCATTTTCTGAGATTTATTTATGGATATTAATGTTTTTATGAAAGCAGAAAGTTAGTTTCACAGACTTTTCTTTTTGGTCTTATCTTGAAATTGAGCTTCTACTCGATAAATACGTTGACCTTTTGAAGAAAATTTTTCTTCATACTCCGTCATAATATTGCCTTCAAATTGACTTTGATGTAAATCTAACCATACCTGTTTGAGGATCATGCCATATTGAGAAAAACTTGCCAGAGAATACTCAAACAATCCTTGATTATCTGTTTTGAAATGGATTTCTCCATTTGGACGAAGAATCTGTTCATCTACAGCAAGAAAAGTCTTATATGTCAATCGCCGTTTTTCATGACGTTTTTTTGGCCATGGATCGGAAAAATTCAGATAGATTTGATCTACTTCGCTGTCAGCGAAATACTCTGTCAACGCTGATCCATCCACATGTAGAAGTTTCAGGTTAGGAAGCGGTTGTTCGATCAACTTGTCTAGTGCAATCGAAACAACACTGACCTGCATTTCTACTCCAATATAATTGATTTCAGGATGGGCTTTTGCCATTCCAGTGATGAACTGGCCTTTCCCCATACCAATCTCAATGTGGATTGGATGATCGTTTTCAAACAATTCATTCCATTTTCCCTTCCACAATGTTGGATCACTAATTACAAAATTCGGGTGAGCCGCTAACATTTCCGCTGCTCCCGGACGATTTCGGACACGCATTATTTATCTCCATTCCTTTCCTCTAATTAAAAAGGTCTGGCCAAATCTCCGCAGAGTTTGGGCCAAACCTCAGCCACTGAAAATTCGTTTTAATTGTAAAATTTCTTCGTTCATCCGTCGATGATCTTCACGTTTGCAATATCTGGTGATTTCTTGGAGCAAATTCATGGCCGCATACCAATGAAATTTTTCAAGCATTTCGTCAGTCGGGCGTATGCCATAACTGATCAGCCACTGATTCCAGCTAGACAGTGGCACATAATTTCCTAAAATCGTTGCAATATCCACCGCAGGGTCTGCAAACATGATTGAATCCCAATCGACTAGATATAAATAATTTTTACATACTAACCAATTACGATGGTTTACATCTCCGTGTACTACTGATAAGTTTTCCTTATCTATTGACGGGATCTGCTCACGAAGAAAACGATGGACAATTTGCAGAAATTGATTTTTCTGGAGTTCTTCCGGTAATTCTTTTTCATATTTTTGCAGCATCTTCTCCGGCGTCATGACACGACCACCGATACGGGTCAGCATGGTTTTAAGAGAATTTGAATGATGTAAATGGTACAAAACATCAATCACGTCGTTTCTTTGACCAATCTCATTAGGAGTCAGCAAGCGACCTTCCAGCCACTCTTGTGCTGTCAAAGTATCGCCATTCCCCGTTCGTTTTGTCCAAACAAGTTTTGGTGTAATTCCTTCCCTTGAAAGAGCAGCCAACATCGGAGTCGTGTTTCGTTTAATAAAGACTTTGTCCTCATCACGCATGCCTATGTATGTTTTTCCTGTGTCGCCTTTGATGGGACGTAACCGCCACTCTTGGTCTAACTGAAACTCCATCATGCATTCTCCCGTCCTCTTACTCTTTGTTTTGCAGTACTTATTATTCTAGTCGCCTGAACACTACACGTCAAGCACATATACGTTCTTTTTCATTTAATTGCCATTCAAAAAACCAGCTTTTCTCAAAAAAAATAGAACGAACAGCATTCTTACTGTCAACGCTCTATTTTTCATTCTCATTTTTACCCTACACAGCTTTGTTTTCAGTCTGACATCTTCTTCAAACGAGTTGGTACATATAGTTTAACAAAGAGCATAGTAACAATCAAATAAGCCGCTAGCGGAACCCATCGCTGCTGCCCATCTAATACGACTGCAGCAATCAAACCAAAAATAACCGACGCGATAATTAATACCCATGTGAGTAGATACTGAATCGCCTGCTTCTTCTGATTCTTATGGATTGGATAAAGCTGAACGAGAACCATATAGCGGAACTGGTTCGCTAAAGGTAACAGTTGGAAACCGATCAAATATAAAAATAAGAAACCGATAATCAGACTAAAATAAAAGTCGACTACTCCGGCAATCAATAACCCACCTATAATTACTAATCGGAAATAAAGACCACTAAAATCAGAACCTCTTGCCAATCTTCTTGCAAACAAGTAAAGATAAGTGTTTTTTGATTCTCTTTTAATATGAGTCAATATAGGATCCAAATAGCGTCTTCTTTTGATCTTTGCCGTAATTTCAGGAACATCTGTGAATAAATTGATAAATTGATAGATCTGATGCAACCTATGTTCTTCTACATGCACCATTTTCTCCCAATCCAATCCTTTTTCTTGTTGCTTCCACAAAAACCAGTAATATAGACTTGCCTGTACTAATGCACCTGCTATTCCTGCCCATATTAGCCAATAAAATGATAGAAACAAAAAGATCAGAGAAGAAAAAAACCAGCCTAATTTCCAATAACGAATAACTTGTTGATCTAGTCGAAACAATTCTGCTCTCTTGATTTGCAGATGACTGAATTTCAAACTCCATAATATGATCAGATAGACGAAAAACATCGAAAAGGATTGCTCCGTACTAACCACCACTAATGGCATGGCCAATCCGCATGCCAATATCAAAAAGATCAACGGAAAAATGCAAGAATAGCGAAAAGCTCGTTCCAAATAGGTTTGCATTTCTTTTTCTTTAGGAAGTAAAAAAACAATATCTGCTGCCTCTGCAAAAGTAGCCATCTTACCCACGAATAAACAGAGCATCCAAAATACAGAGATTATGAGCCCTCCAATTGCAAACGGTGGCTGCAGGGTTTTCAACCAATTAGAATAATATAATCCCACACCGCCAATCAAGAAAAGACAAACTAAAACAAAATGATCGTTCAATACATAACGCATATATTTCATCATTTTCTTTTGATGTCTTGCTAAACGTTTTTGAAAAAAACTACTCATGTGCCTGCTCCTTTGTTAAAGCAATATAGATTTCGTCCAAAGAAGAATCCGGCAGCTGAAATTCTTTTCTCAACATCTCAAGAGAACCGTCTGCTCGTATCTCTCCGTTATGTAAGACCACAAAACGATCACAATATTTTTCTGCAGTAGCTAAAATATGCGTAGACATCAAAATACCGGCTCCTTCTTTTTTCATTTCTACCATCAATTCAAGCAATGCATTGATAGCTAGTGGATCCAAGCCTAAAAATGGTTCGTCGATGATATATAAAGAAGGCTCGATCAAAAAGGCGCATAAGATCATCACTTTCTGTTTCATTCCCTTTGAAAAATTAGCTGGGAACCAGTCAAGACGATTAGATAACCGAAAAGTCTCCAACAACTTTTCTGCTCTTTTCATTGCTATATCCATAGGTATATCGTAGGCCATCGCAGTGACTTCGATATGTTCTCTCAATGTCAATTCTTCATATAAAGAAGGAGTCTCTGGAATATACCCAATTTGTTTGCGATATTCTTCCGTATTTTTCTTTAAGGATAGATGATTGATTTCTATCGTTCCTTTTGAAGCTTCCAGCAGACCGATAATGTGCTTGATGGTCGTACTTTTCCCTGCTCCGTTCAGTCCAATCAACCCTACTATCTCTCCAGGCTGTACATCGAAACTGATATCTTTTAACACAGGGAGATGTCCGTACCCCCCTGTGACATGATCGATAATTAAACTCATTCTTTTTCCTCCGCCATTTATTTTTATTTATTATACCACGAAGAAAATGACGGTATTTTGTTTTTTTCCTTACAATAGCTTTAACTTATGGTAAAGTTAAGCTGAAGTATTTATTCTTTATAGAAAGGATGTTTTATATGGAAAACTGTATTTTTTGCAAAATCATCAATCAAGAAATCCCAAGCTATAAAATATATGAAGACGACAAGGTCTATGCTTTTTTAGACATCTCTCAAGCAACGAAAGGACACACATTAGTTGTGCCTAAACGTCATGTAGCAGATATTTTTGAATATGATCCCGAACTTGCAGGAGAGGTTTTTTCGCGTGTGCCTAAGATTGCTCAAGCATTGGAAAAAGCTTTTCCAGAAATGAAAGGTCTTAATATCTTGAATAACAACCGTGAACTAGCCTATCAATCTGTTTTTCATTCACATATCCATTTAGTCCCTCGCTACAGCAAAGAGGATGATTTTTCTATTCACTTTGTCAATCATCAAGATAGTTATGGATCGGAAGAACTAAAAGCTATTCAAGAAACAATCGTAAAGCAGGTGTCCTGCGATGATTAAAAACTTTTTCAAAGGACTGTTATTTGGAGCTGCTGCTGGCACTGTCGGAGGTCTGTTATTGGCGCCCAGGAGCGGGAATGAAACAAGAAAGAAACTGATCGAAGAATTGGAAGAAGCAACAACTCTGACAAATGATTTAAATAACAGCCTGAATCATTTTAAAAGCGCATTGATCGAAACAAAAGAAACAGCTGAATCTGTGATTCCTGCTTTCCAAGAAGCAATCAAAAAAGATATCGAAGATTTTAAATTCCAAGCCGAACCACGTATCACACAAATCAATGAACAAGTAGAAAAACTAAAAGCTGATCTGCCAGAGTATCCTGAACAAATATAATAATGATTATTTTCTCAACAGATTTAACTATATAAGTGAGAAAAGTTTGCGTATTTCCTAGGAATGTGATGAAATTTTGAATTTTGTTTGAAACTACCACGACAACGTTTTTAAAGGAAATGGGATATGGTATAGTTAATATATAAAAATAATAACTAATTACAGGAGTGCAAATTTTAATGAAAAAAAAATCAATTATTTTGGCAGCTACTAGTGCGTTGGCTGTTTTAACTCTAGCAGCTTGTTCAGGCGATACTAATAAAGATATCGCAACGATGAAAGGCGGAACGATCACTGTATCTGATTTCTATGATGAAGCAAAACTTGAATCATCGAACCAATCCTTAGTACAACGGATGATCATTTATAAAGTATTCAATAACAAATATGGCGATAAAGTAACCGATAAGCAAGTGGATGCAGAATACGACAAACAAGCGAAATCATTAGGTGATACTTTTGAATCACAATTAGAAGCTGCTGGATATACGAAAGATACTTATAAAGAATATATTCGTAACAATTTAGCTTTTGAAGCTGGCTTGAAAGCTCACGTAGATATTACAGATGACGATTTGAAAACTGCTTGGAAATCTTTCCATCCAGAAGTAGAAGCACAAATCATCAAATTATCAAGTGAAGATGAAGCAAAAGATGTGAAAAAATCAGCGGATGATGGAGATGATTTCTCTAAATTAGCCAAAGACAAATCAACTGATACAGAGACAAAAGAAGATGGCGGTAAAGTTAAATTCGACTCAACGACAACAACTATTCCTGCAGAAGTAAAAGAAGCAGCTTTCAAATTGAAAGACGGTGAGATCTCCGATGTTATTACTACAACAAATCCTACTTCTTATGCGACAGAATACTACGTTGTCAAAATGGTGAAAAACCAAAATAAAGGCAATGACATGGATAAATACAAAGATCAACTAAAAGATATCGCTACTGAAACTAAACTAAGTGACAATGCATTCACAACTAAAGTAATCGGTGAAGAATTAAAAGATGCAAATGTAAAAATCAAAGATGATGCCTTTGAAAATGTGTTGAGTGCATTCACAACAACTTCATCAAGTACGAAAGACTCAAGTGAAACTACAGCTTCAACAAAGAGTTCTGACACAAAATCAACTGATTCAACAAAAGAATCTTCAACTGAAGAAACAACTGATTCATCAAAATAAAAGAAAACAAAAAAAGCGAAGACTTATGTCTCGCTTTTTTTGTTTTGAATGAAAAAAATAAATTTTTGCTATAAATCTTTTGGTACATAGAAACTTCGGTTGTCCATACCGAAAATCCGATCGGTGTATTTTCCTGGTTCTGTTTGACGAATCGAAGTCAACATCATCTGCATCGAAGCATCGATATTGTCGATTTGATGTAATATTTCTGCTTCCATTATTCTTGGACGTACAGGTGAGCCATATTCTAATAAGCCATGGTGTGCTAAAACCATATGACGTAATACGAGAACATCTTCGTCAGCTTCGCTGATTTTCAACGCAAGACAGGCTTTAGTTATTTCTTCGTCAATCAATACCAGATGACCGATCAAATTTCCTGCAAGCGTATATTCTGTCGACATAGGACCGGAAAGTTCAATCACCTTTCCTAAATCATGCAAAATGATACCAGCATACAACAATGCTCGATTCAGCTCAGGATATTCATCGGCGATTGATTTCCCTAAGTGAAGCATTGTCAAAGTATGATAAGCTAATCCACTGGCAAATGCATGATGGTTTCTTTTTGCTGCCGGAAACTTAAAAAATTGTTTTTGATATTTATTAAGTAGATAGCGAACAATACGATTCCAATGCGCATTGGTGATCTCAAACAACAATTGATTGATTTCTTCTTCCATTTCTTCTTTCTTCAAAGGGGCTCTTTCCATGTATAAACTAGGCTCTCCTGGCTCATCTACCCTTGTTAAGCGCATATGAAGAATCTTTACTTGAGGGTTTCCTTGATAAACCTCTCTTTTACCGTTTAGAAAAACGACTGTGCCGGCTGTAAATTTATTGATTTCCTCCTCCGAAGCATCCCAGTATTTACCATCGATAGTACCTGAAGTATCTTGGAAAGTAAAAGCAATAAATTTTTTTCCGTTTTTAGCGATTCTTACATCTGCACTTTTGATCAGGACAAATTGTTCAAACTGCTCATCGATTACTAAATCACGAATTTTTTTCATTATTTGCTCCTTCTAATTGTTTTACGATTTGGTTCATCTCATGGTAATAGCTTACCATTTCTTTATCAGAAGAAAAACAAATTATTTGATACTTTTCTCCAAATTTAGCTAAAAGTTCAGCTAATTGATACTTTCGCTGATGATCATAATGAAGCCAGCCATCATCAATGATGATCGGGCATATCGAACGGTTAGCTTCTAATGAGAGGTAAGCAAATCTCATCGCCATAATCAGCTGATCTTTCGTACCTGTAGATAACTCATAGATGGGAAATTCTGTATATTCGTCTGTTAAAGTCAGTGTATCATTTTTCAGTAATATCTTCTGATAATTTCCTTTTGTTAAAATACCTAAATAATCACCTGCTGCTCTTAACAACTGGGGTAATTGTCTTTCACTCATCTCTGTTGAAAGATCACCTAAGAATGTCCCGGCGATTTCAAGTGCTCCCCATTCCTCCAGTAATTCCTGTAATTTTGCTTTTTGCCGGCTAGCTTGTTGATAAAGTTCGTCCAATGTGCCGTCTCTTTGCAACTCTTCTACTTGAAGTTGGAGTCGTTGCCGATTTTCACTTGCTTCTTTTTCTTCTTGCTGGAGTTGGGATTGCTTTTCTTTCAGTTGGCGCAGTCTTACAGATAATTTCTCTTTTGTCAGCTCTTCAGGAAATAGTGGAGTAAGCATTTCCGATAATTCATTGTATCTTTTCATCTGCTGTTCGGCTTGTTTGGCTTTTTGTAAAAAGACAGGTACTTCCGAAGGATAAGATAAGCCTGCTTGAGTCAATTGTTCGCTGTATTCTTGTATCCATACTTTTTGTTTCTTTTTCAATTGATTGATTTCTTGCTTCAATAAAGTATTTTGCTGATAGCTTCTGGCAAATTTCATCTGTTCCATCTCTTGTATAAAACGGGAAAGCAATACCATTTTTTCTGAAATTGTCTTATCTTGTATCGGTAACCATTCTTTAACAAACTCAAATTTTTGGTCGATTTGTCGTAGTTTTTCTTGTATTTCCTGTTCTCTTTTATGTTTCCGCTCAAATACGCCATATAATTTCTGATAATCTATGACTTCCTGTCCATATTCTTTCATGAGTTTGAGCGTATCCATCTTTCCTAAGTGCCGATGATCCGCAAAACGATATACTTCTTGCTGAAGAATCTGTTTTTCTTCTCCAGTTCTCTTTTGTTTTTCTTCTGCTTCAGCTAATTGAGCTAAGGCTAGATCAAGTTGTCCTAGTTTTTCTTGCCACATTCCTTTTATCTCAGAGAAATCATTTTTAGTTTTAATTTTTGGTTGCCTTTTGTAGAAGAAATAGCCAATCATGCCTGCACCAATTAGTAAAAGGATCACTTTCAAGGGCATTGGTACAAATATACCTGCAATGATTATTGCTCCGCCAGCCATCAGCATATACGGTTTAGATGAAGAGACTGGTGCTATCTCTGACTGATTTTGTAATAATGCTGGATAGGTCTCTTCCAAGTCATTCACTTCTGCTTCAATCATCTCTTGCTGTTCTTTAGCTATTTGGAGACGCACAGAAATCTGGCTTTCTAGATCAGCAATCCTTCTTTCTTCAGCCAGAAGATGCTTCCATTCTTCTTCATATAAAAATTCTTCCGGTAACGGATTTTTCTGCCAATGCCACCTTTGTTCCAAAATCTTCAATTCTGAATTTGTTTCTCTAGTCTCAATTTGTAATCTTTGCCATTCTTCGTTTAATTGTTCCGCTGTAAATTGAAGTTGCTGGAGATCTTTTAGTTCCTGCTCCTGCTCTAAATAAAAATAATATCTGGCTGACTGCTGATCCATCCCGCTATGCTTTTCCAGTGTTGCTTCTAATTCTTCCAAACGCTCATTTGTTTGCTGATACCGTTTGGAGAAAGACTCCAGATCTAAAAGAAGTTGCTCATCAGGAAGACCTGTAGTGCTGTTTTTTTTGAGAGATTGCCATTCTTCATATAAAGAAAAATTAAGTTCTTGCTGTCTGGCTAATGAAAATTGTTTGTTCGCCTCTTTTAATTGTGCCAATAACTGCTGCTGTTGCGACTCGTATTCCTGTTCTTGTTGGATCAACTTGCCAAAATAAGCTTCCTGTTCTTGTTTTTGATGAATTTTTTCTTGCAGCTCTTTCCATTCATTTAATTTTTGATTGATTAGTAATTTTTGGCCTTTTTTCTTGAATAATTGTTGTGCTTTCTGATAATATTCTTGCCGCTTTTGGAATACTTGAGAACTGCCCGTGATGCCTAAAGAAATCAGCGCATCATGTAGCTCTTTTTCTCTCAAATGATCTAGTTCCATCAACTGCTCTTGCTGGAAAGTAAATACCTGCTGGAATAACTCTTTCGTCAAAGGTGCGATCAGTTTTTCTAGTAACTCATCACTTCCCACTTGATCCCCCAGCCACACCTTCGATTTTCCGCGATTTTGCTGCTTGTAGCGCTCGACAGCAAATTCACCATATACAGGATGTTTAAGCCATATTTTGCCGCCATAGGCTGAGCCGTCTTTTGGTGTATAATCCTTTTTTTTACGGCCTTTTGAAGGGAAACCAAATAATATTGCTTGAATAAATTGATAAATCGTTGATTTTCCTGCTTCGTTTCCCCCATAGATCAGCTGATTGTCTGAATAAAAGTCAAAACTTTTTTGACGCCATTTTCCAAAAGCAGCAATCTCGATCCTTAAAATCTTCATTCCTGATCCTCCTCAAATAAAAAATCTTGATTAAGCAGCTGCTTGGCTTTTTCAAGTGTTTCTTCTTGATATTCCGGCAGTTCGCTCAATATTCTAGCCGCTTCTTGATGACTATATACTTCATTTAAAATTTGTTGGAAATCTTGAGGTGTCTGATAGTATTGAAATAACTGTTCCATCAATTTAGCAGAAGCAGCAAGTGGGGTCTTCGTATAAAAAGTATTCTCTATGAGAGAAATACGCCAAATAAAGAAATCATTTATCCTATCTGAGAATTCCTCTAACAAATAGTCTAATAGCTCTCCTGATTGTATCCGTTCCAAAACATCTGTATTGAGATGGTCATAATCTTTTAATTTTATCTCAATTAAACTAAATCCATCCTCTACTTTTGAAAGCTGCTGACGAATGTGAACAATGACCTCTTTTGTCGTTCTTGCTTTCCTCAATGATATTTCCTTTGTCTTCCAATAGACCTCTGCTACTTTAATCGGATGTATTTGGCAACTTCCTTTACTTAATTCAACTAGTAGAATAGATGTAGAAGCTTGTTCCTTTTTAGTATGACCTTGAGGCGCACCTGGATAAACAATTGTTTGCTTTTCATTTAAGACCGTTGGCACATGGATATGCCCTAAAGCCCAATAATCGTATCCCTTTTCTTGCATCTTTGAGGGTTGGAAAGGAGCATAGTTTCCTTTTTGAGAGACGCCAGGTTCCCCGTGGTACAACCCAATATGGTAATCTGTGAGTTCTCTAGAAGGAAATTCCATCACTTTGTCTTTTTGAATCCACGGTTGACGATAACTAAATCCACTGAGAGAGACAGTTTCTCCACTTTTTATCGTTATTTTTTTTGTCTCTACCGTTTCGGATGTAAATAAATGGACATTTTTAGGAAAGGAGAACCAATACCGCTCTTTTTGATAGAAATCATGATTTCCGAATATTATAAATACAGGTATATGGTTCTTTTCTAACCGTTTCATCTGTTCTGAAAAATGTTTCTGTATTTTTAATGAAGGACGATTTTGATGAAAATTATCTCCTGCAAGTAAAACAAAATCAACGTTATTTATTATTGCCTGTTCAATGATATTTGATAAAACGGTCAGATTCGTCTTCAATAGTTTTTCCTGTACAGTTTTATCAAGAGTTGTCAGTCCTTCAAATGACCGATCCATATGTAAATCTGCCGCATGGATAAATTTCACCATTAAAAATTTCCTCCTTTTTTTCTTTTATCATACCATTTTCAATGTTTTTTTTCATCAATAACCGAAAATTTGTTCGTATTATGCAAAGAAATTACGATAAATGGCCGACTTCAAAAAATAAGTTTATTCGAAAAAAAGATTGTGACATGATTTTTGTCACAATCCTAAATATCTATGTTATATTCGCTTCGTTTGACACT